>NZ_JAPEMC010000007.1 GCF_026343115.1 Streptomyces sp. NBC_00102 | reverse complement strand
CCTCGCCCGGCTGGCCGACGCGTTCGGGACCTTCCCGGAGCAGGACCCGGCCCCGGACGAGTCCCCCCACAGGGCCGAAGAAGGCGGCACGAGATGAGTCCCCAGCCGCACGCGGACAGTGCGGTCGCCACGGTCATGGTTCTCGACGACAACGACACCAATCGTTACATCGTGGGAAGTTGGCTGCGCCGCGCCGGACACACGGTCGTGGAGGCAGCCGACGGCGCCGAAGGCCTCGCGCTGCTCGCGAAGTCGCCCGACGCACTGCTGCCCGAACTGGCGATCGTCGACGTGAAACTGCCGGACATGAGCGGATTCGAGGTGTGCGAGCAGATCAAGGCCGACCCCCGGACCGCCCATCTGCCCGTCATCCACGTCTCGGCCACGGCGATCGAGGTGAGCGACCGCACCCAGGGGCTGCACCGGGGTGCCGACGCCTACCTCAGTGAGCCGATCGCCCCGGACGAACTCCTGGCGACCGTCACCGCCGCCCTCCGGTACGCCCGCGCCCGCCGCCGTGCCGAGCGGCTCGCGACCCGGGTCGCCGCGCTGAACAGCAGCACCCTCGCCGTGTACGGGGCGAGGGACGGCGAGTCCTTCACCCACGCGGCGGCGGCAGGAGCCGCCGCGCTGATGTACTCGCCCGCCGTGGCCGTCGCCCTCAGCCCCGACGGGCAGACCGTCAACCTGGTGCCGCGGCAGGCCGGCCGACCCCGAGGAGCCGGAGAGCCGCCGGTCACCCTCGCGCACGGCGACCCCCGCCTGCTGGACTTCCTGTCGGAGAAGGCCCTCGGCGACGGTACCGGCACGGAGATCGCCGTCCTGTCGGGCGCCGAGTGGAGAGAAGCCGCCTGCCGGTACGGAAACCGCCACTCCGACGTCTTCCCCGACCGGGTGGCGCTGGTCCTGGCCCGCACCAAGCGGGGCCGCCCGCCGGTCGCGCTCGCCGTCGACGCCGCGACACTCGTCGGCGCCGACGACCGCGAGCTGCTCTCCCAGCTCGCCCAGGCGTGTGCCCTGGCCCTTGAGGCGCTGCGCAGCCACAGCGAGGAACACGCCCTCGTGCTGGCGCTGCAGCGCACGTTCCTGCCGGACCGGCTGCCCGACGTGCCGGGTACGGCAGCTGACGACCGCTCTCCGTCGCCGGTCCCGGCCGGACGGCGGTCACCCGCCGGTGTGACCGGCCAGCCGGGCGGCGGCCGCGTCCCAGGCCGCCGCGTCGCCACTGGGGCTGTAGTGCCGCAGGTGCTGGGTGGCCGCGACGAGACGGCGCATCGACGCCAGGTCCCCGACCAGCCCGGCTGCCCTGGCCTGGACGAGGATGTTGCCGAGCGCGGTGGCCTCGGTGGGGCCGGCGACGACGGGCAGTCCGGTGGCGTCGGCGGTGAGCTGGCAGAGCAGGTCGTTGCGCGAGCCCCCGCCGACGAGGTGGACCCGGGTGATGTCACGGCCGGCCAGCTCGGCGGCCTGACGCAACGTACTCCGGTGGGCCAGGGCGAGGCTCTCCAGGATGCAGCGGACCAGCGGCCCCTGGCCTTCGGGGACCGGCTGGCCGGTGCGGCGGCAGTACTCCTGGATACGGCCGGGCATGTCGCCCGGGGCCATGAACTCGGGGGCGTCCGGATCGATCACGGCCGTGAACGGCGTGGCGCGGGCCGCCTCCGTGAGGAGGGTGGGGATGTGGGCCGGCAACCCCTGCCGCTCCCAGGTCCGCCGGCACTCCTCGAACAGCCACATGCCCATGATGTTCCGCAGATAGCGGACGGTGCCGTCGATGCCGCGCTCGTTGGTGAAGTTGGCTGCCCGGGACGCCTCCGTCAGTACCGGCGCGTCCAGTTCGAGGCCCGCGAGCGACCAGGTGCCGCAGGAGATGTAGGCGAAGTCCGGCTCGGTGGCCGGGACCGCGACGACGGCGGAGGCGGTGTCGTGCGAGGCGACCGTGGTCACCGGGGTCCGGGGGTCCAGACCGGCGTACGCGGCGACGTGCGGCAGCAGCGTGCCGGCAGGGTCGCCCGGTGCCCGCAGCGCGGGCAGCAGTGCGGGGTCGATCCCGAGCCGTTCGAGGACGTCCTGGGACCAGCTTCCGGTGCGGGCGTCGAAGAGACCCGTGGTGGAGGCGTTGGTCTCCTCGGCGCCGACGGAACCGGTCAGCCAGTGGACGAGCAGGTCGGGGACGAGCAGCAGCCGGCGTGCTGCGCCCAGTTGGGCGCTCCCGGCGGCGGAGGCGAGCTGGAACACGGTGTTGAACGGCAGATGCTGCAGACCGGTGATCCGGTACAGCTCCTCGGGCCCTACCGTCGCCCACACCCGCTCGGCCACGCCCTCGGTCCGGGTGTCCCGGTAGTGGTGGGGCGAGCCGAGCAGCGCGCCGTCCGCATCCAGGAGCCCGTAGTCCACGGCCCAGGAGTCCACGCCGATGGAGCTGACACCGCCGGCCCGGGCCGCTTCGCGCAGCCCGTCGAGCACGCCCTGGAAGAGGGCGAGGACGTCCCAGCGCAGTCCGTCGGGCAGGCGCACGGGGGTGTTGGGGAAGCGGTGCACCTCGGTGAGGTCGAGATTGTCCGGGCCGACCCGGCCCAGGATCACCCGTCCGCTGGTGGCGCCCAGATCGACCGCGGCGAACGCGGAACGGAAGGCCGAGGAGGGTGGTGTGGTGGTCACGGGGATAGCCTCCGCGGCGAACGGCTGATCGTGGATCAGGTGAACGAGATACGAGCGGGGAGCGGGGAGTGCCGCCGGGGGCGTGCGGCCCGGGGTGTGCGGCCCGGGGGTGTGCGGCCGGGGGGTGCGGCCCGGGGTGTGCGGCCCGGGGTGTGCGGCCCGGGGAGTGCCGCCGGGGGGTGTCCGGCCGGAGTCAGGCGGACACCCCGACCGGGGTCAGCGCAGGAAGGCCGCCGCCACTCCCGCGTCGACCGGGATGTGCAGCCCGGTGGTGTGGGTGAGGTCGCCGCCGGTGAGCGCGAAGACCGCGCCCGCGACGTGCTCGGGCAGCACCTCGCGCTTGAGGATGGTGCGCTGGGCGTAGAACTCGCCGAGCTTCTCCTCCTCGATGCCGTACGTCGCGGCGCGCTGGGCGCCCCAGCCCGCGGCGAAGATGCCCGAGCCCCGCACGACCCCGTCGGGGTTGACGCCGTTGACGCGGATGCCGTGTTCGCCGAGTTCGGCCGCGAGCAGCCGGACCTGGTGGGCCTGGTCCGCCTTGGTGGCGGAGTAGGCGATGTTGTTCGGTCCGGCGAAGACGGCGTTCTTGGAAGCGATGTACACGATGTCGCCGCCGAGCCCCTGCGCGACCATGACGCGGGCGGCCTCGCGGGAGACGAGGAACGAGCCGCGGGCCATGATGTCGTGCTGGAGGTCCCAGTCCTTGGCCGTGGTCTCCAGGAGCGGCTTGGAGATGGAGATGCCGGCGTTGTTGACGACCAGGTCCACCCCGCCGAAGGCGAGCGCGGCGGCCTTGAACGCCTCGGTGATCCGCTCCTCGGAGGTGACGTCCACCGTGACGGCCACCGCCTTGTCGGGGCCGCCCAGTTCCTCGGCGACGGCCACGGCGGTCTCCGCGTTCAGGTCGGCGACGACGACGCAGGCGCCCTCGGCGACGAGACGGTGCGCGATGGCCTTGCCGATGCCGCTGCCGGCACCCGTCACCAGCGCGATCCGGGTGGCGAGAGGCTTGGGCTTCGGCATCCGCTGGAGCTTGGCCTCCTCCAGCGCCCAGTACTCGATGCGGAACTTCTCCGACTCCTCGATGGGCGCGTAGGTGGAGACCGCCTCGGCGCCGCGCATCACGTTGATCGCGTTGAGGTAGAACTCCCCGGCCACCCGGGCGGTCTGCTTGTCCTTCCCGAAGGAGAACATGCCGACGCCCGGCACCAGCACGATCGCCGGGTCGGCCCCGCGCAGGGCGGGGGAGTCCGCGGTGGCGTGCCGGTCGTAGTAGGCGCGGTACTCCGCCCGGTACTCCTGGTGCAGCTCCTTCAGCCGCGCGACCGCCTCGTCCAGCGGGGCGCCGGCGGGAAGGTCGAGGACCAGCGGGCGCACCTTGGTACGGAGGAAGTGGTCCGGGCAGGACGTGCCGAGGGCGGCCAGCCTGGGGTGTTCGGCCCGGGAGACGAAGTCCAGTACGGCCTCGGTGTCGTGGAAGTGGCCGACCTGCGGGCGGTCCTGGGAGGCCAGGCCGCGGATCACCGGGGCCAGGGCGGCGGCGCGCTCCCGGCGCTCGGCCTCGGGCAGCGGCTCGTACCCCGCGAGCACCGGGCCGAAGGGCTCGGCCCTGCCCTTCCGCGCGAGGTACTCCTCGGCGGTGCGGATGATGAAGAGCGAGTTGGCCTCGCACTCCTCGGAGGTGTCGCCCCAGGCGGTGATGCCGTGGCCGCCGAGGACGCAGCCGACGGCCTGCGGGTTCGCCTCCTTGACCGCGGCGATGTCCAGGCCGAGCTGGAAGCCGGGGCGGCGCCAGGGCACCCAGACCACCTTGTCGCCGAAGCAGTCGGTGGTCAGCTTCTCGCCGTCCGAAGCGCAGGCCAGCGCGATGCCCGAGTCCGGGTGCAGATGATCCACGTGCGCGGCGCCGACCAGGCCGTGCATCGCGGTGTCGATGGAGGGGGCCGCCCCACCCCTGCCGTGCAGGCAGTAGTCGAAGGCCGCGACCATCTCGTCTTCGCGCTCCACCCCCGGGTAGACGTCCTTGAGAGCGAGCAGCCGGTCCACCCGGAGTGCGGCCAGACCCGTTTCGGTGAGGGTGCCGAGGTCGCCGCCGGACCCCTTGACCCAGAGGAGCTCGACGTCGCCGCCGGTCGCCGGGTCGGTCCCGGTGCCCTTGGCGGAGGTGTTGCCGCCCGCGTAGTTGGTGTTGCGCGGGTCGGAGCCGAGACGACGGGACCGTGCGATCAGTGCGGCGGCCGTGGTGTGCGTGGCGGAGGCCATGACGGGAGTCCTTCGGGATCTGGGGATGCGGGAGAGCGCGAGCAGGGTGGAGAGCCGGAACGGCCGCGGTGTGCGGCGGCGGGGTCAGGCGCCCCAGCCGGCCTGGTCGCCGCCGACGCGGCCGGCCGCGAGCTTCTCCTGCCAGCCGGACGTGCGGTACGCGGCGACCGGATCGGGCGCGAGGCCCTGCTCCTGGCGGAGTTCGCGCAGCAGGGGACGTACGTCGGTGTTGTAGGCGTCCATCAGTACCTCGTTGGCGCCGAGTACGTCACCGTCGCGCTGGGCGGTGGCCAGCGCGTCCACGTCGACGAGCAGGGCCTTGGCCGTGGCCTCCTGGACGTTCATGACCGAACGGATGACGGCCGGGATCTTCGCCTCGATGTTGTGGCACTGGTCGAGCATGAAGTTGACGTCCCGCTCGGGGTCCAGCCCGCCGTTCTTGACCACCTCGTGCATGATCCGGAAGAGCTGGAAGGGGTCCGCCGAGCCGACCATCAGGTCGTCGTCCGCGTAGAAGCGGGAGTTGAAGTCGAAGGCGCCGAGCTTCCTCTCGCGCAGCAGCGTCGCGACGATGAACTCGATGTTGGTGCCCGGGGCGTGGTGCCCGGTGTCCACGACCACCTGCGCCTTCGGTCCCAGCTTGAGGCAGTGCGCGTACGCGGTGCCCCAGTCCGGCACGTCCGTCGTGTAGAAGGCGGGCTCGAAGAACTTGTACTCCAGCAGCAGCCGCTGGTCGTCGCCGAGGCGCTCGTACACCGCGGCCAGCGCCTCCGCCAGCCGGTCCTGGCGGGCCACGATGTCGTCCTGGCCGGGGTAGTTGGTGCCGTCCGCGAACCAGAGCTTCAGGTCCCGGGAGCCGGTCGCGTCCATGATGTCGACGCACTCCAGCAGATGGCTCAGGGCCTTGGCGCGGATCTTCGCGTCCGGGTGGCAGACGCTGCCGAGCTTGTAGTCGTCGTCCTGGAAGGTGTTGGAGTTGATCGCCCCCAGCTCCAGGCCGCGGTCCTTCGCGTACGCGGCCAGCGCGGCGAAGTCCTCCACCCGGTCCCAGGGGATGTGCAACGACACCACGGGCGCGATCCCGGTGAACTCGTGCACCTTCGCGGCGTCGTCCAGCTTCTCGTAAGGGGTCCGGGGCACGCCGGCCTGCGCGAACACCTTGAAGCGGGTACCTGAGTTGCCGTAGCCCCAGGACGGTGTCTCGATCCGCTGGCCGGCGAGTACGGCCTTCACTTCGGCGATGTCAGGCATGTCCACCTCGGGATGTGCGGGCGGCCCGAGCAGCAGCCGCCGGGAAGAATTCAATGAATCGATTCATTGCGTGGGAGAAGTTAGTGCCCCGCGAGGAAGCCGTCAAGGGTTCCGGCGAGGTGGCGGGCGTGTTACCGGATCGTGTTTTCGCTCCGGCCACAACAGCCTCGCTCTTCCCGCGTGCGCAGTTCAGGCCCGATGGGTGCTGGACCCGACGGGTGTGCCGGATGTTTCGGCGCGTTCGGTGCGGAACACCCCTTGACGTGTTCGACGGGGCGGGGCTAGCTTCCCGGCAACTCCACTGAAACATTTCATGTCGGGCCTTCCGTCCGACACAAGCACGGGAGAAATCCATGACGCACCCCGAACCGGAGACGACTCCGGTGCTCGCACTGGAGGGGGTGAGCAAGTCCTTCGGTGCCGTCCGGGCCCTGCGTGGCGTGTCGCTGCGGCTGTACGCCGGAGAAGCGCACGCCCTCGCCGGCGAGAACGGCGCCGGGAAGTCGACCCTGATCAAGGCACTCGCCGGCGTGCACCGCCCCGACACGGGCACCGTCCTGCTGGACGGCGAGCCCGTCGAGTTCCACGGTCCGGCCGACGCACGCGACGCGGGAGTCGCGGTGATCTACCAGGAGCCGACTCTCTTCCCGGACCTGTCCGTCGCGGAGAACATCTTCGTGGGCCGTCAGCCCCGCCGCTCCCTCGGCCGGGTGGACCACCGTGCGGTCAAGCGGGCCGCCGCCGAGCTGTTCGAACGCCTCGGCGTCGACCTCGACCCCGACCAGCCCGCCCGCGGCCTCTCCATCGCCGATCAGCAACTGGTAGAGATCGCGAAGGCGTTGTCCTTCGATGCCCGCGTCCTGATCATGGACGAACCCACCGCCGCGCTCACCGGAAGTGAGGTCGCCCGACTGTTCGGCGTCGTCAGGGCGCTCCGCGCCGAGGGAGCGGCGGTGCTGTTCATCTCGCACCGCCTGGAGGAGATCTTCGCGCTCTGCCAGCGCGTCACGACCCTTCGCGACGGCGCCTGGATCTCCAGCGAACCGCTCGACGGTCTGGGCGAGGACGACCTGGTGCGCCGCATGGTCGGCCGCGACCTGGAAGAGCTGTACCCCAAGCAGGTCACCGAGATCGGCGAAGTCGCCCTCAGTGTGCGACGGCTGACCCGCGAGGGCGTCTTCACCGACGTTTCCTTCGACGTACGCCGCGGCGAGATCGTCGGCCTCGCGGGACTGGTCGGCGCGGGCCGCAGCGAAGTGGCCCGCGCCGTGTTCGGCGTCGACCGGTTCGACGGCGGCGAGGTCCAGGTCCTCGGCAAGAAGCTGGCCTCCGGGGCCCCGAGTGTCGCGATGGCCGCCGGACTCGCCCTCGTACCCGAGGACCGCCGGGCCCAGGGCCTGGTGATGGACATGTCCATCGAACGCAACATCGGCCTCACCGGCTTCGCCGAGACCACCCGCGCCGGACTGATGGACCGCGGCGCCGAGCGCGACCGCGCGGTCGACTGGGCCGTCAGGCTCCAGGTCAAGTACGCCCGCCTCGCCGACGTCGTCGGAACCCTCTCCGGCGGCAACCAGCAGAAGGTCGTCCTCGCCAAATGGCTGGCGACCCGCCCGCAGGTGCTCATCGTGGACGAACCCACCCGCGGCATCGACGTCGGCACCAAGGCCGAGGTGCACCGGCTGCTCTCCTCCCTGGCGGCCGAGGGCGTCGCGGTGCTGATGATCTCCTCCGACCTCCCGGAGATCCTCGGCATGGCCGACCGCGTGCTGGTGATGCACGAAGGACGGCTGACCGCCGAGATCCCCCGGTCCGAGGCGACCGAGGAGACCGTGATGGCGGCGGCGACCGGCCGTGCCGCCCGAGGAAGGAACGCGGCATGACCATGGCTGCAGAGCCGGTGCGGCACGAACCCGCACCCCAGTCCGTCGCCTCACGGCGACTCGTCGACAAGGTGTTCAAGGCCCGCGAACTGGCCGTCGCCCTCGTCCTCGTGGTGATGCTCGGCGTCACCCAGCTGTCCAACACCGAGTTCCTGTCCGAGCAGGGCATCAAGGACCTGATGCTCAACGCGACCATCCTGGTCCTGGTCGCCGTCGGCCAGGCGGTCGTGGTCATCACCCGCAACGTGGACCTCTCCGTCGGCTCGGTGCTCGGCATCTCCGCCTTCGGCGCCGGCGTCCACCTCCAGGGCGGCGGAAGCCCCCTGGTGGCCGTCCTGATCGCGGTCGGCCTCGGCATCCTCTTCGGCGTCCTCAACGGAGCCCTGGTCAGCCTCGGCAAGGTGCCCGCGCTCGTCGTCACCCTCGGCACCCTCTACATCGTCCGGGGCATCGACTCCATCTGGGTCGGCTCCCGCCAGATCACCGCCGACGCCCTCCCCGACGGATTCGTCGCCTTCGGGCACGACGGGATCTGGGTGCTGCCCTACCTCGCCCTGCTCGCCGTCGTCGTGCTGGTCGCCGTCGCCTACTACCTGCGCAGCTACCACAGCGGACGGGACCTCTACGCGCTCGGCTCCAGCCCCGAGGCCGCCCGCCTCGCCGGCATCCCGGTCCGGGCCCGGATCATGACGGCGTACGTGCTCTGCGGCGCGCTCGCCGGACTTGCCGGCGCTCTCTACCTCGCCCGCTTCGGCAACGTCGACTCCGCCACCGGCAACGGATACGAACTCACCGTCGTCAGCGCCGTCGTCGTCGGCGGCGTCGCCTTCACCGGAGGCTCCGGCACGGTCTACGGAGCCGCCCTCGGCGCCCTCCTGCTCACCTCGATCAACAGCGTGCTCCCGGCCATCGGCGTCAGTTCCGTCTGGGTCACCGCGATCAACGGCTTCCTGCTGCTGCTCGCGATCGCCGCAGACCGGATCCTGGCCCTGCGGGTGGCCGCCGGGCTGCGCAAGAAGGCCGCACAGATGAGGAGCGCCCGCCATGCCTGACACCACCCAGAACGCGTCCGCCCGGCCCCCGGCCCCCGGCCGGCCCCCGACGCTCGCGAGCCTCGGCGGAGCGGTCCGCTGGGACACCGCTGTCGGTGTCCTGCTGGTGACCCTGCTGATCTGCTCGTTCTCCTTCGTCGACAACTTCGGCAACGCGCTGAACCTGTCGTTCCTCATCGGCAACACCCTGCCGATCGCACTCATCGCCCTGCCCATGACCATGCTGGTGGTGTCCGGAGAGGTCGACCTCTCCGTCGGCTCCACCGCCGGCCTCTCGGGGGCCGTGATGGGGGCGCTCTGGAACAACGGCATGGCCATCGAGACGATCATCCCGCTCTGCCTGGTGCTCGGCGTGGTCTGCGGCCTGGTCAACGGAGTGCTCGTCACCCGGCTCGGACTGCCCTCGCTCGCCGTGACCATCGGCACCATGGCGGCCTACCGGGGCATCGCGCAGATCGTCCTCGGCTCCGACTCGGTCACCGACTTCCCCACCCAGTACCTCGACTTCGGCGCGGGCCGCATCGGCGACACCTTCATCCCGTACGCCGCCATCCCTTTCGTCGTCCTCCTCGTCGTCGCCGTGCTCGTCCTGCACGCCACCCCGGTCGGCCGCTCGCTCTTCGCCACCGGAGCCTCCGAGGACGCGGCCCGGTTCTCCGGAATCCGCGTCAAGCGCCTCAAGCTCTCGATGTTCGTGACCACCGGTGTGATCTCCTCGCTCACCGGCGTGTTCTGGGCCCTGCACTACGCCAGCGCCCGCTACGACAACGCCACCGGGCTCGAACTCTCCGTCATCGCGGCCGTGCTGCTCGGCGGCATCGACTTCGACGGCGGCAAGGGCACCCTCGGCGGCGCCATCGCCGGTGTGCTGCTGCTGGGCACCCTGCAGAACGTCATGAGCCTGGTCAACGTCTCCGCCCAGTCCCAGATCGTCGTCACCGGCGTCCTGCTGGTGATCTCCGTACTCGCCCCCCGGGTGGGCCGCCAGGTCGTCCAGGCGCGGGCCCGCAGGAGAACAGCCGCCGCCACGAACGGTGTTCCCTCGCCCGGCACCTCCTGACCGCCGGCACCCGAGCTTCCCCTACCTCTCCGTACGCCCGCACCACCTCGGGCGCGCTCAGCCCTGCGCAGTCACCTCTTCATCAGTGTTCGTCGGCTTTCGTCACCGTTCGGGCATCCGCCCGTCAGCCCCCTGCCGCTCGCGGCAGCGAAAGGAATCCACCATGTACGGCACCTCCAGAAGCGTCCGGCTGACCGCCGCCCTCGCCACCGTCGCCGCCCTCGCACTCGGCGCCACCGCCTGCTCGGGCACCACCAAGGACTCCGCGAGCAAGGACGCCGGCCCGGCCGCCGCCACCGGCAAGGCAGATCCGAACAGCGCCATCAAGAAGGGCCTCACGGTCGCCTTCCTGCCCAAGCAGGTCAACAACCCCTACTTCACCACCTCCGACAACGGCGGCAAGAAGGCCCTGGACGAGCTCGGCTCCACCTACAAGGAGGTCGGCACCAGCAGCGGCACCGACACCTCGGGCCAGGTGAGCTACGTCAACACCCTCACCCAGCAGCAGGTCAACGCCATCGCCGTGTCCGCACAGGACCCGGGGGCCCTGTGCACCGCCCTCAAGCAGGCCATGAAGAACGGCGTCAGCGTCGTCACCTACGACTCCGACACCCAGGCCGACTGCCGCCAGGTCTTCGTCTCGCAGGCCAGTGCCGAGGACCTCGGCCGCACCCAGATCCAGCTGCTGGCCAAGCAGATCGGCGGCAAGGGCGAGATCGCGATCCTCTCGGCGGCCCAGACGGCCACCAACCAGAACACCTGGATCGACTTCATGAAGGACGAGCTGAAGAAGCCGGAGTACAAGGACATCAAGCTCGTCAAGACCGCGTACGGCGACGACGACGCCCAGAAGTCCTTCCAGCAGACCCAGGGCCTCCTCCAGGAGCACCCGAACCTGAAGGGCATCGTCTCGCCCACCACCGTCGGCATCAAGGCCGCCGCCCAGTACCTCGCCGGCTCCAAGTACAAGGGCAAGGTCAAGCTGACCGGCCTCGGCACCCCCAACGACATGCGCGCCTACGTCAAGAACGGCACCGTCGAGGGCTTCGAGCTGTGGGACCCGGCCAAGCTCGGCGCGCTCGCCGCCCACACGGCCGTCGCCCTGCAGTCGGGCCGGATCACCGGCGCCGAGGGCGAGACCTTCGAGGCCGGCGACCTCGGGTCGTTCACGATCGGGAAGGACGGCGTCGTCCTGCTCGGCAAGCCGACCGTCTTCACCCAGGACAACATCGACCAGTTCCAGTTCTGATCCCGCCGAAGCCGTGGGGCCGCGACCGCCGGTGGCGGCCCCACCCCGTCCGAGAAAGGTGTCACCGTGCAGCGCGTCTGCTTCCTGCTGAAGGTCCGGGCCGAGCGCATCGAGGAGTACCGCGAACGTCACCAGCCGGTCTGGGCCGAGATGCGGGCCGCCCTCACCGAGGCGGGCTGGCACAACTACTCGCTCTTCCTCCGCGAGGACGGGCTGCTGGTCGGCTATCTGGAGACCCCCGACTTCGAGAGGGCCCGCGCCGCCATGGACGCCACCGAGGTCAACGCCCGCTGGCAGGCTCAGATGGCCGACTTCTTCGAGGCGCTCGACGGACAGGCCCCCGACGCGGCCATGCGACCGCTCACGGAGGTCTTCCACCTCGTCTGAGGACCGGGACGGACGTCACGGGCAGGGGCCAGGTCGGGCAGGGGCCAGGTCGGGCAGGGGGAGCAAGCCCTCCGGGCGGTATGAAGCCCGCAGGGGAGACCGCGTCACGAAAGAACGGATGGGACCGGTGGCGGCAGCCGCACGGGCGGTGAGCATCAAGGACGTGGCACGCGAGGCGGGGGTCTCCGTGGGCACCGTCTCCAACGTGATCAACCAGCCCGAACGCGTGTCGGAAGAGACCCGGCGGCACGTGAAGGGGGTCATCGCGGCCCTGGGATACGTACGCAGCGAACACGCCCGTCAGCTCCGGGCCGGACGCAGCCGCATCATGGCGCTGCTCGTCCTCGACATGGGCAACCCGTTCTTCGTCGACATCGCCCGGGGAGCCGAACGCGCCGCCCGGAACGCCGGCCTGGGGGTCATGGTCTGCAACAGCGACCAGAACCCGCAGGACGAGGCGGAGTACCTCGGACTCTTCGCCGAACAGCGCGTCCGCGGAGTGCTGGTGACCCCGGCCGACTCCGAGGGGAGCAACCTTCGCGAATTCCGCCGCCACGGCATCCCCTTCGTGCTCGTGGACCGGGTCGCCGGGGGCGACGACGGCTGCTCCGTCTCCGTCGACGACGTCGCGGGCGGCGCCCTGGCGATCCGTCACCTGACGGCAGCGGGCCACCGTTCCCTCGCCTACGTCAGCGGACCGGACCACCTCAACCAGGTGCGGGACCGGCGGACCGGCGCCCTCACCGCGCTCGCCGAGGCCGGGCTGCCGCCCGAAGCCCTGCGGGAGGTCCCCGCCGCGCGTCTCGACGTCGCCGCCGGACGGGACGCCGGAGCCAGACTACTGGGCCTGGCCCCGCGCCCCACCGGCGTCTTCTGCGCCAACGACCTCCTGGCACTGGGGGTGTTGCAGTCCCTGTACGCGGCCGGGGTCCGGGTCCCCGAGGACCTGGCGATCGTCGGGTACGACGACATCGAGTTCGCCGCCGCGGCGACCGTCCCCCTCACCTCGGTACGCCAGCCCGCCCTCACCATGGGGGCACGGGCCACCGAACTGCTGCTGCGGGAGTCGGCCGAGGAGGCGTTCGCCCACCGGCACGAGCACGTCGTCCTCCGGCCGGAACTGGTCGTGCGCCAGTCCACTCTCGTCCCGCGCTGATCCCGTCACGGGGTTTCGCGGGGCTCGCGCGCCGTTGCTCGTCCAGCACGAGGGGAACGGCCGGCCGGAAAGACCGACCCGGTCAGCGGCCGGTCCCCTGGCCGCTGATCCGCCGGGCACAGGAGAGGACCACCACCAGGGGCCAGAACGACTGGGCGAACGTGATGACGCGCTCGGCCGCTCCGGCGATGTCCAGCACGAAGAGGGCGAGCAGGAACCACCCCCCGCCCAGCCACATCAACGTGGTCGCACCGACCGAGGGGCCCGGCCGCAGGCCCCACGGCACGGACCCGCCGGAGAGGGGGACGAGCCGCCCCGGCGGCCCCTGCGCGCTCCGGCGCGCGGCCAGCACCGGCCACAGCGCCAGCAGCGAGAAACCCACCGTCACCACCACCCCGTGCGCGAACGAACCGCCGCTGACCGGTGCCGGGAACAGCGCCAGCAGCATCGCGGCGAGCCCGCCACCCGCCAGCGCCACCCTGCCGAACGGTGCGGCGGGACGCAGCCCGCAGGCGGTGAGCACATGACAGACACCCAGCGCGACCAGCGCCGACGTCATCACCCAGTAACCGCGCGTGCCGTCCGCGGCGAGGATGCTGATGGTGGTCGAGGCGGGGTCGTAGCGGGGCCCTTCGAGTTCCGCCGAGACCGACCAGCCTCCGACGAGCAGGATCGGAGCGCACACCGAGGAGAAGAGAACCCACCAGGGGACATATCGCATCGGTGAACGGTAGAACGGCCACCGTCCACGATTCCCGCTGTACACGCAGGCGGCAGTGGCGATCAGCCGGGCGGACGCCCGGCCGCCGCCCCGTTCTCCCCACGCCCCGGGAGGGAGACGGGTGCCGGCGGCGGCGCCGCCCCTCGGGTTCAGCGCAGCTCGGCCTCCACGACGGCTCCGGCCAGGGATTCCCCGGCAGCGTCGACGACGGGTCCCGCGGTGTCCGTCTCGTCGAGGAATCCGCCCGACTGGTGCTGCCACAGCTTGGCGTACGCACCGCCGGCGGTGAGCAACTGCTGGTGCGAGCCCTGTTCGACGATCCGGCCCCGGTCGAGGACCACGAGCCGGTCCATGGTGGCGACGGTGCTCAGCCGGTGCGCCACCACGAGGGCGGTCCGGCCGTCCATGAGCCGCCACAGGGCGTCCTGGACCAGGATCTCGCTCTCGGAGTCCAGGGCACTGGTCGCCTCGTCGAGCAGCAGGATCGGGGCGTCCCGGAGGATCGCCCGGGCGAGGGCGACCCGCTGGCGCTGGCCGCCCGAGAGCTTCACCCCGCGCTCTCCCACCATCGTCTCGAAGCCGTCCGGGAGCGCGTCGGCGAACTCCGTGACGTGGGCCGCCTCGGCCGCCCTGCGGATCTCGGCGTCGGTGGCGCCGGGCCGGGCGAAGGCGATGTTCTCCCGCAGCGTGCGGTGGAACATGGCCGGGTCCTGCGGGACGTACGCGATCCGGCTGCGCAGGTCGGCCCGGCGCAGCTTGCTGATGTCCTGACCGCCGATCAGGATGCGGCCCCCGTCGATGTCCGCCATCCGCAGCAGGAGCCGGGTGAGCGTGGTCTTGCCGCCGCCGGACCGGCCGACGAGACCGATCTTCGTCCCTCCCGAGACGTCCAGTTCGAGCCCTTCGAAGAGCGGTTTCCCGCCCCCGTGGGCGAAGGTCACCTTCTCGAAGCGGACGTCCGCCCCCCGGGGCAGCAGCGGTTCGGGATCCGGCGGGTCGAGGACGGTCGGTGGCTCCAGCAGCAGTTCGGTGAACTGCGCTGCCTCCGTCATCGAGCTCTCCAGACGGCGGTAGATCTGATTGAACTCGAACATGATCCGGGTGGCGTTGGCGTAGTAGGTGAAGGCGACGATGATCGCCTCCACCCCGAGGTTCCCGTCCGCGAGCGTGATGGCGAGCACCAGGCCGATCACGTTGGTCAGCACGGAGAGCGGCGCCACCAGGGTGTCGATACGCAGGTTCCCGTAGTCCCACGAACGCACCATGAGCCGGGACAACTCCGCGACCCGGTAACGGTGTTCGGCGGCCTCGCGGTCCTCGGCGGCGAAGGCCTGGACCGTCTCCATGTTCGTCAGGCTGTCGGCGACGTGGCCCGACACCCGGGCGACCGCCTGCTCGCGCTTGGCGACGATCGCCTGACGGCGCCGGATCAGTGGCATGACGATCAGCGCGGTGAGCGCGATGAGCGTCAGCAGACCGACCACCAGCATCGGGTCGTAGCTCCACAGCACCACCGAGGCGAAGGTCAGCGGCACGAGGTTGCCCATGATGGAGAACGTCAGCGTGTCGACGAACTCCTCGAAGCGGGAGGCGAAACTCAGCACGCGCTTCGTCAGCGATCCGGCGAAGTTGTCGTGGAAGAACGCGGAGTCCTTGACGAAGATTTCATCCATACCGGTGACGTAGAGGCGTGCGATGCCCCGGGCTTCGACACGGTTCAGGCAGTGCAGCCCGATCCGCCACAGCGTCTCCGAGAACAGCAGGACCCCGGCGAATCCGAGGACGTACGGCAGCATCGGGCCGGCGCCGACTCCTTCGCCGCCCTTCCCGGCCACGTGACCCACGAGCTTGGCGACGATCAGCGGAGCGATGTAGTAGAGGCCGATATTGCCCAGGGCCGGCAGCAGTAGGGTCGGTGCTGCCAGCCATCGGAGGCGGGAGAGTTCCCGGATGTAGTAGCGGAGGGCGAGGAGCACCGAGCCTTTGCTCGGTAGGCCTTCGCCTTGTTCTTTTGATCCCATCGCGACCCGTTTCGTCGTGTGGTGAATGAGCAGAGCGGAGTCTTGCGCAGCCGTCACTGCCGGGTCCAAGGGTTTTTGTCCAGTTCTGTCGCCTGGAACGGCTCCGTGGAGTGACGCCGAGCGACCTCCATGGCGGCTTTCCCTGCCAGGTGTGCCGCCCGTGCGCGGGGGCGAGTGCGGCCTCCGTACGGGACGCGGCCCAGGGTGGGAGCCCCTTCGGTCGCCGAGGGGCGCCCGGTGTCCCGGCCGATACCGGGGTCACCGACCGGCGGGGCCGACTCCGTTTCGGCGGAGGCCGATTGTGGCTGAATGCGGTCGGTGGACGCTCGGCCGGGGTGACGGTGGCAGCGGATCGTGGTCCCGGCGCAGGACACCGCCCCGTCACTCGAACGAGTGGCGGGGCGGGGGCTCACCTCGGCCTTCGCGATCGGCATGGTCGTCGGCGCTCCCCTTGTGGCCGCGCTTGCCCGCAACTGGCCCACGCGCTCCAGCCTTCTCGGATTCATCCTTGCCTGTGCGGCAGCTCACGCTGCGGGGGCCATCTCCGGGAGCTTCCCGGTCATGTTCGCCACCCGGGCCGTTGCCGCGCTCGCGAACGCAGGGTTCCTTGCCGTCGCTTTGACGGCTGCCGCTGCCCTGGTCCCGCCCTACAAGAAGGCACGTGCCTGGCCCGCGCCGGGCGGACCTGGGCGGACCCGGGCGGACCCGGGGAGGCGCGGGGAGGCACGGGCTGAACCGGGCTCTGCTGAGTGCGGCACGGCCCAGCCCTCGCGGGTCACACCGGAGTCCCGTCCTTCCGGCCGTCCGCCTCGGAGGTGACCTGGTAGGAGAGCAGCTGCTGGAACAGGCCGGGTTGTCCGGCGAGTTCGGAGTAGGTGCCCTCCTGGACGATCCGGCCCTCGTCGAGCACCACGATCCGGTCGGCCACCGCCACATTGGTGATGCGGTGGGTGACCAGCAGAACCACCCGGTCCCGGGCCAGGTCCCGCAGTCGCTGGAAGATCCGGTACTCGGCGCGGGGGTCGAGGTTCGCGGTCGGCTCGTCGAGCACCAGCAGTCCGGCCTCCCGGAAGAAGGCGCGGGCGAGGGCGATGCGCTGCCACTGGCCGCCGCTCAGTTCCTCCCCGTTGAGCCACTCCCGGGCGAGGAGGGTGTCCAGGCCGGAGCCGAGCCGGCCGATCACCTCGTCGGCTCCGGCGGCCTCGCACGCCTCGCGCACCGCCGCGTCGCCCCGCGCGGTGGGCTGTCCCTGGTTCACGTTCTCGCGCACGGTCAGCGGCCAGTGCGCGTAGTCCTGCGGGACCAGGGCGACCTGTCGCCAGAGGGCCTGCGGGTCGGCGTCGTCGGTGGGCGTACCGTCCCACAGCACCTGACCGTCGGTCGGCAGGTACAACCCGCTGACCAGCTTCGACAGCGTCGATTTGCCCGATCCGTTGAACCCGACCAGGGCCGTGACCTCGCCCCGCCGCAGCGTGAGGGAGATGTCGGAGAGCGCGTCCCGGTCCTTGCCCGCGTAGCGGTGGGTGACCGACGCGATCTCGATGGTCTTCGGCGGCTCCGGGCGGTGGGAGCCCCGGCGCATGCGGTATCCGCCGGCCTTGTCCAGGAAGCCGCTCCAGTCGTCCATGTACAGGCCGGTCCGGATGGCACGCGCGCCGACGGCCACCAGCCCGCGGACCGACTGGCCCACCGTCTGCAGGGCGAAGACGGCCGTCCCGGCGTGCCCGACGGTGATACGGCCCGTGGTCAGCAGCCAGGCGACCGCGGCCCACACGACCGCCGAACCGAGGCCACCGCACAACGCGCCGACCAGGGACATGCGGGCGCCCTGGTCCGCCGCCGCCCGGTCCTCCCGGTTGATCCGGGCGACCGTCTGCCGGTATCGGCCGGACAGGAAGCCGCCCATGGTGCCGGCCCGGATCTGATCGGCCGCGTCCTTGGTGTAGATGTGCCAGCGCAGCACCGACAGCATCCGCTGGTCGCCGTTGCTGCGGAGGTTGGCGAGGTACCGCACACGGGCCGCGCTGACCTGTGCCAGGGCCTGCGGGAGGCTGGCCGCGACGAGGAGCGGCAGGAGCATCCAGTGCACACCGGCCAGGACGATCGCCCCGGCGAGGAAGCTGGCGGCCGAGGCGATGAGGTCCTGGCCCTCGTCGATCAGGTCGCCGGTGACCTGTGCTCCCCGGTCCGCGGCCTCGCGGTCGCGGTTGAAGTCGGGGTCGTCGTAGGCGCGGAGTTCCACCTCCGAGCAGCCGGTGAGCAGCATCTGCTCGGCCTCGCGCGACATGAGCGGGCCGAGACGTGAGGACAGCCAGGCGACGGTGATCCCCAGCAGGGCGCGCGCCCCGGCGGTGCCGGCCAGCAGGAGGACGGACGGCCACGCTTCGAGGAGCCGGTCGTAGACGTCGCCGCTGGTGAGCAGCGCGGTGAGGGTGCCGCTGATGGCGATCAGGCCGAGGGCCTGCAACACTCCGGCGGCTGCCTGGCAGAGCAGCAGGCCGGTGGTCGCCCGCCGGTCCACCCGCCAGGCGAGCGCCAGTGAGCGGCGCACCAGTTGGGGCAGCCGCCGGGCCATGTCGCGCATCCGGATGGAGCGCCCGGCGGCTTCCCGGCTGCCGGTGAGGTCGACGTACCGCATCTGCGGCTGCTCGGCCGCATCCGTGCCGGCAACGGGGCTGGTGCGGGTCGTCCGGTCCGCAGGCGCGGGGGTGGCACGCGGCGCGGGAACGCCGTCCTTCGACGCGTCGGCCGGCCCGCTCATGCGGCCCACCTCGCGTCCACGCGTACGGAACGGGAGGCGTCGGCGGTGCGGTGCGCGTCCACTCCGGGACGCACTCCCGAACCGGTGGGCCTGTGCGCGGGAACAGGGAGCGGGGCGTGCTCGAACTCCGATGGCAGTGGGTTTCTGTGCCGTGCGGTGGTCATGGAAGTCCCCTTCGACAGTCGTTCCGGCCGGGTTCGTGAGGCCTAACGACAGGGGCGGAGCTTCGAACGCGTGTATTTCGGTCGGTCCCCGGCACCCCGGCACCGGGGCCGCACCAGCGTGCCGGGTACATCCACCCGTACGCCGCAAGGGGCCCTGGAAGAAGCAGAGTTGGCCGAAACGCCGACAGCCCGGCTCGTGCTCCCACAGGCCGGTGCCCGCCTGCCGGGCAGTGCGCCCGAACACGGCGAACGGGCCGCCGCACCGGGGGAGTTCCCCGGACGCGACGGCCCGTTCACGTGAACAGAGGCAGGGGTCAGGCGGTGGCCACCGCGAAGACGTGGATGATGCCGCCGCTCGTGGTGGAGGGGAGCGTCACGCTCGCCAGCCGCTTGCCCGCCTGGAGCGCGATCGGCGCGGAGGAGAAGACCTCCGTGCCCACCGGGTCCTTGCCGCCGCCCTGGACGTCGCGGTACGCGGTGTGGACCGCGACCGTGTTGCCGTACGAGGGCTGCTGGGAGCCGCCGCCCAGCGTCCAGTCGCTGAAGCCGATGTCGGCCTGCTGCGTGGTGCCGTCGGTGTACGTCAGCGTCAGCTTGCCGGCGGCCGCGCCCTCGGCGGCGCTGCCCAGCAGGCTCAGCTTCGTGTCGCCCTCGGCGGAGGGGACGTTCAGCACCTGCGGGGCGGTCCCGGTGACCTCGATGTTGTCGGGGTCGCCGGTGCCCGCCTTCGGCCAGGTGAAGTCGAAGCCGTTGGAGGAGACCGTGCCGCCCGGCGTGGTGCCCGCCGCCGCCAGCGCGGCGGCCGAGTAACTCCAGCCCTCACCGTCGAAGTTGGCCTGCGGGTTGGTGTCGTCGGTGGAGATGCCGGTGCTGTTGCGGTTCCAGAGCATGCCGTTCTTCTCGGCGACCGTCACCGCGAACGACGTCTTCGGGAGTTCGGCGCCGTCGGACGACTTCAGCGTCACCGGGACCGTGTAGTGGCCCTCGGCGGTGTCCGCCGCAGCCGAGACAGCGAGCTTCGCGCTCACCGAACCGCCCGCCGGAACCGTGAAGTCGCCCTCCGCGGGAGTGACGGTGACACCGGCCGGAGCCGTCGCGGTCCAGTGCACCGAGGTGGACTCGGTCTCCAGGGTCTGCACCTTGACGGTGGTCTCCGCACTGCCCGAGCCGGGCTCGACCTTCACCTGCTCCGGGGTGGCGCCGGTGAAGTACTTCACGCCGCCGCCGGGGAAGGACGGCGGGGCGTCGGCCGCCGCGCTGCCCCAGGTGGTGTCCGCCGTCGCGCCGAGGGTGTAGTCCAGCGTGCCGCCACGGGTGACGAACGAGGCCGGGACCCACGACTTGTCGGTCTTCTTGCCGTCGACCTTGAGGCCGTGGATGTAGCTGTTGGCCGCGGAGGCGGCCGGCGCCTTGATCGTGATGGTCTTCCCGTGGCCGGTGTGCACCACCGCGTGCGGGAAGAGCGGAGCCGTCAGGACCAGGTCGGCGCGGCTGGGGTTCTGCGGGTACATGCCCAGCGCCGAGAAGACGTACCAGGAGGACATGGTGCCGGCGTCGTCGTTGCCGGGAATGCCGCCCGGGGTGTCGGTCCACAGCTGGTCCACCTCGGCGCGGACCGTCTCCTGCGTCTTGTACGGGGCTCCCAGGTAGTTGTACAGGTACGGGGCGTTGATGTCGGGCTCGTTGGTCGCGTCGTAGCGGGTGGCGTCCTTCGCCGTGAAGTCGAACTTCCCGTCCGGGGTGCGGAAGAAGGCGTCCAGTCGCTTCGCCGCCGTCTCCTTCCCGCCCATCGCGCTGGCGAGACCCGCGACGTCCGAGTAGACCATCCACGTGTAGCGCGCGCTGGAGCCCTCGACGAAGCCGGTGCCGGTGCCGGGCGTGAACGTACCGGCCCAGGTGCCGTCGGCCTTGCGGTCGCGGATGTAGCCGCCGTCGGCGGTGGCGTTGGCGTCGAAGACGTTCGACCAGTTGCCCGAGCGCTCCAGGAACTTCTTCGCGTCGGCGGTCTTCCCGGTCTGCCGGGACAGCTCGGACAGGCCGTAGTCGGCCGCCGCGTCCTCCAGCGTCTCGGCGGCGCCGCCCCAGCAGTGGCAGCCGTCCGCCGGTACGTAACCGAGCTCCAGGTACTTGTCGAGCGCGGGCCGCTGGCCGACGCACTCGACGTTGCAGCCCGAACTGTCGGAGTCGTTGGCCGTCGGGACCGTCGCCGCCGTCACCAGGGACTTCAGCGCCCCCTTGACGTCGAAGTCGTGACCGCCGAAGGCGTAGATCCCGGCGAGCGCCGCGTCGGACGGGTCGCCCGACATCACGCTGGTCTTGCCGTTCTCCAGCAGCCAGCGGTCCCACTCGCCGCCGTTCTGGCCCGCGTAGTTGTAGAGGGACTGCGCGTAGTCGCTGCCCGCCCGCGGGTTGATCAGAGTCATCAGCTGAACCTGCGCGCGGTACTGGTCCCACCCGGAGAAGGTGCCGTACTGCGCCTTCTGCCCCTTGGCGAGCCGGTGCGGCTTGCGGTCGGAGCCGAGGTAGCGGCCGTCGACGTCGCTGGTCAGGGTGGGCTCCAGCATGGAGTGGTAGAGCGCGGTGTAGAAGGTGGACCGCTGGGCGTCGGTGCCGCCGCCCACCTCGATCGCCTTCAGCGCCTTGTTCCAGTTCTTGGCGGCCTGCTTCTTGACGGAGTCGAAGCTCTCGTGCCGCCCGTTCTCCGCCTGGAGGTTGCCCTCCGCGTTTTCGGCGCTGACGTAGGAGACGGCGACCTTGGCCTGTGCGCTGGTGGTGCCGTCGGCGAAGGTGATGTACGCCCCGGAGCCCTTGCCCGCCACGGGGTTGCCGGACGAGCTGTAGCCCGTACCGCCGGAGGCCGAGGTGGACCCGGGTGCGACGGTGTCGTCCGTCCAGGTGCCGACCTTCGCGAAGTCCTTGTCGAAGTGGGCGGTGAAGTAGAGCGTGTAGAGGTCCTTGCGGTTGTTCGCGCTCTGCGGACCGCAGAAGTTGCCCGCGGTGACGGAGCCCGTCACCGTCCGCGCGGCCTTGTCGATCTTGACGGTGGCGGCGGTGCTGCCGCTCTCCGAGTTCGACGTGCGGAAGAGCATGCTGGCGGGCTTGTCCGCCGGGAAGCCGAACTGCCCCGTGCCGGTACGGGCGGTCGTGGTGAGCGCCGCCGAAGCGCCGCTGGCCAGGCCCACCTTGTAGTAGCCGGGGGTGGCCGTCTCGTCCGCGTGCGAGAAGTTGCTCGCGTACTTCGCGTCGGTCGCGTCCGAGGTGGGCGAGGTGTCGACGTCACCCACGTACGGCATGATCGGGATGTCGCCGTTCGCACCGGAGCAGCCGACGCCGTTGAGATGGGTCAGGCTGAAGCCGCGGATCTTGGTCGCGTCGTACTGGTAGCCGCCGGGAGCGGGGGTCGAGACCTGCTTGCCCCGTGAGTTCTGCGGGCTCCACGCCAGCATGCCGAACGGCTGTACGGCGCCCGGGTAGGTGTTGCCCGCGTTCGCGGTGCCGATCAGCGGGTGGACGTACGACACCGGGTCCTTGACGGTGGTGTACGAGGATGCCGCCGCTGCGGGCACGGCTGTGACGGCCAGCCCCAGTGCGGCCATGGCGGCCACCGCGACGCAGCGAGAAGCTCTGAGCCCGGGGTGCGTCGGACGGTTGTGCGTGTCTGACACCGATCCTGCCCTTCGTGTGTGACGGACGGTCAACGGGCGGGAGCGGAAGCACCGTTGGCTACCCGGGTCATCCTGTCCCGACAACGTTGTCAACGACGGGAGGATGCTCCTCCTGCCGCACCGGGGTGTCAAGGCCCCGGTGAGTTCTTCGCCCGTGACCTCCACGCCATGGGGGAGGGATACCGCGCTGGAGGCGCATGGGGAAACCGCCTTCGCACAGCCCGCAGTTGGACATCGCCAACTTGATGTCGCGTGTGAAAGGGCTGGTGTGACCCGTTCTCGGGGTGCTCACGCCGGCCGTGGGCGGTTGGCCGGTGTGCAGGTCGTTAGTCAGTAGCCGGCTTGGCGGAGTCGTGTCGCCCCTTCGCGAAGGGTGGATTCGCACCTGGGACCATGAGCGGATGTCTGAGGAAACGAACCTGATGTCCAGCCTGTGGCCGCTCGTGCCGTCCGGGGCCCCCGGCTGCTGGAGCTGTGCGGCGACGGCCTCACCGGGTTCATGCCTCCGGCGATGCCTGAGCGGTGTGGGTGTTCAACGCCGAACTCGCCGTCGCTGAACGCGTCCTTGAACGGATGACCGGGCAGCTCGCCGAGGAACGCCCTCCGCCAGGTCGATGCCCGGGCAGCACGTTCCCGCCCCGACAAACAGCACCATCACGACCGGAGCCGTGGAACCCGGCGCCCACCCGACGCGACAGCCGGGTCGTCACTCTGCCCACAGTCAGTACAACAACCCGAAACGGACCACCAGTTGCACTGATGAGCCGTCACGAAACTTCGAGTTAAAAGAGGATTCAGATTTCTCGCCAACTGGTGAATTCATGCGGCTCCTCTCCTGTGCCTGTCATGCTAAACGGCTCAATAACTCCTTCGAGTACAGAAAGAATGAAGTCCACCATCCCTCCGTCGAAAAGCACCCACCGACTCTCACCGTAGGCAATCTGTCTGCGCCAGACGGCCACTCGCCATTCGTCAGCGTTGCCGCAGGCTAGCCAATACGCTCCATCACCGCTAGCCGTCTGGGCGAAGAGTATCAACCTTGGAGTAACTCCTCCGGGCAACTTGGTCGCCAGGTCCGCCTCCTCCTCAGGGGGAATGCGATGATCATCACCTAGGGGGAGATCGCCATAGCCAGAGCCATGTACCGGCGGTGTGATCACTGCGACATATTCATCAATTTCACCCCCTCCATAGAGCGCAACGAAACTTTTGTAGTCTTGCGGTAGTTCCGATACACCTGTGGTCCGAACCTCCCCCCAGTCAATGACATCCCCGCCTGCAATCGGCGGTGGAAGAATCAGCTGCAATCGAGAGATGGAAGACAACTTGACCCGCCTACTTGAATTCATCAATTGGGTTCTCCGGGAAATGGCACGTCACGTCCGGTACGGCTATCTATGGACAGTCTCAGGTTTTCCACCCTCCCTCCGGGGTGTTCACGAGGTTGGGCGCGAATGTCGAGTTCGATCCCGTAGCCTCACCATTTCATCCCAGGCAGTATGAGACATATCGAATGCGTAAGGAACCGTTCTGTCCCCTCATGCCTTGGCGTCATCTCATATCGAACTATGTGTTTTGAATCAGTGATTCTCTTTCATCCTGTTCCGCAGGAGTGGAATGGTCTGGTCAGCGGGTGTGGTGACGAGGCAGGGCCCCTGGTCGTTGGCGTGGTGAATCCACTCATCACACCGGCGACCTGAGGGGCCCTATTGGTTCCGCATCCTGCCATGCTCGATGTCCTGCACGAGCTCGCGTGGGCGCCCGGCCTGCAAGAAGCCCTCACCGGCTTCGGTGAGGGTGATCACGTCATTGCCGACGGCACACTCATCCCCACCGACCGGATCCGCGCGGACCAGCCGTACTACTCGCAGAAGCACCGCAAGCGCGGCATGAACGTGCAGGTCATCGCCCGTCTCGACGGGACACCGCTCGGGTTCTCCCGCGCGACACCCGGCCCGCACTCACGACCTGACCTCGGCCCGCGCACAGCATCGTCCAGCGTGCCTGACCCGGCAGCTCCTCGTCCTCGCCGACCGCGCCTGCCGGGGCGCCGGTGCCACCTTCCGCGCCCCGTACTACCACCACCGCGAACAGCCCGAGCACTACCAACAGTTCAACCACGACCACGCCCGACTCGGAGCTCCCGGCGAACGCGCCTTCGCCCAGTTGAAGTCCTGGCGACTCCTTCGGCGAGCCAGATGTTCCACCCGCCGCATCGGCACCATCGTCCAAGCCGTCCACACGCTACTGACCTGCGACTATTCAGGATGAAAGAGGTTCAATAGGTCAGTTCATGCACAGGAGAGCTTGACACGATAACCCCTTCCGGTATTTCACCCGAGTCACAGGTCTCCTCAATAAGCCCGATGACAAATTCCGTCATGCCGCACTGAACTTCCCACCATGAATCATTCGCTCCCCCTACGACAACGGTCCAGATTTCGGGATCCGGATCGTTCACCCGCCAGTAGAAGGAGTCACCGTCTATTGAATCCCCCCACGGAATCAGTCCGCCATGCATAGGATGCGGGAGCCAGCCACCCGCCAAACCATCTTTTCCCAGCCCGGCAAGAGTATCCAGGTCGTACGCCATCGCGTCAAAATACTCCAATTCACCCCCCTCTATGGGAACTGGAATCCGTAGATACTCGTCGAATTGCAACGAGGGGAACCAACTCGCGATCTCCTTAAAGTCACCCGGAATCCTCACACCTAGGCGTGACTCAATGAGATCGAAGTCAATTTTCTTTTCGGTTTGCCTCTTTAGAGCAGAGAGCGCCGGCACTGCAGCCATCAGCTCCTCTATGTATTTCCGCACGTGACCTGCCAATCTGCAGAATTCCGCACGAACGCACTGGAAAGAACAAGACTCCTTCGCAATTGACCATGATCGTGCTACAAGCTCGTGGCCACCTCAATCATTACCCCCAGGGGTAGATCCCTTCACCCCAAAGGCGCGCTTCCTCCCTGTCGTGCAAGAAGCGCGGCCTCTCTAGCCCCATGAGGGAATCGTCGCTGATTGGGCACTCCGGAAAAGAACCCCTCAATAGCTTGACCAGGAATTCAGTCATCCTGCAATCATAGATTCTCCAGGCTTGGTCACCTCGCGCATAGACAGCCACCGGCCATACGTCTGAGCCAGAATTCGAGGTGGCCCAACCAAGCATGTCCGCGCTATCCGTTTCACCCCATATTGGAATCTGGCTCAGTGCATACTCCTTAGCCTCGATCTTTCATGATGGGCCACCGACTCCGTCGGCGGCCCATCATGAAAGATCGAGGTTAGGGCTCTCTCCCTCACGTTCTGCAGTAGAACTGGGGATCAAAATCGCAATTTGCCCTTCAATCGTTCCACCTCCGAAGCGTCGGACAAATTCCTTGTAGTCTGCCGGGAATGTCACCCCGAAGGAGTCCTCAACAGCATCCCAAATCGACCAAATCCCCCGCGCTGCAACCTTCGAACAGAACTACAATGCGGGACAATTCCTCCATATGTGATTTCACGACATCCGCCATTCCGGTGCAATGTGACCTAAGTCCTGAAAATCTCCGGCCTTTTCACTCCACATGAGGTTCTGCACCTCATGCCATATTTGCGCCTTGATCCCGGTCGAGATGATGCATTGGATTTGAGTTTGCCGCCCGCGAGCACGTGGCCAGGTTTCATACTTGAGTCCGTCGCCGCCCATTCGTCCAAGCGCCCAGTGCCGTCGTGTTCCTGCGCTCCTCCGGGAGGTGCCCGGTCCCGCCCGCACGGCTCCGCCCGTAGGGCCCACCGCGCTCCCGGTGCCGGATACCGGGAGCGCGCTGGGCCCGCCCCGCCACCGCTTGATTTCACCGGGACCCGGAGGCGCCCCTGCCGAGTCCCCAACGGGACGCCGGGACCCGGCCGGTGCGCAGGCGTCGTCTGCCCCTCGCCCCCCTGCGGGACCGGGCACCGGAGCCCACGCCGCTCCGCTGGATGCGCAGCCGCATCTCGGCGCCGCCCAGCACGCTCGTGCCGACCCGGATGTCGCCCCCGGTGGATTCGGCGAGACGCCGGGCGATGTCCAGGCCCAGGCCGGTGGAGCCCGCGCTGCCCGACCCCTTGCCGCGTTCGAGGGCCGCGGCCGGGTCGGGGACACCGGGGCCGGCGTCGGAGACCAGGACGAGCACCGCGTCGTCGCCGCCGTGCACGTCGACGGAGAAGGGGGTGCCCTCCGGGGTGTGCCGGAAGACGTTGCCGAGCAGCGCGTCGAGGGCGGCGGCCAGGTCCGAGCGGGAGACCGGGACGGGTACCGGACGGTCAGTACCGGCGAGGCTCGCGGCGCGGCCCTGGTCCTCCGCGAGCGCCGACCAGAACTCCATCCGCTCGCGGACCACGTCCGCCGCGTCGCAGCCCGCCGCCTGCCCGACGGGACCACGCGGCGCCGCGGCGGCCTGACGGGCCGTACGGATGACGGTGTCCACCTCCCGTTCCAACTGCGCCACCGCCGCCCGGGTCTGCTCGGCGGCCGGGCCCTCGCCCAGTGACGCGGCGTTCAGTCTCAGCACGGTCAGGGGCGTGCGCAGGCGGTGGGACAGGTCGGCGGCGCGCTCGCGCTCGCCGGCCAGCAAGCGCGTCAGCTGCTCGGCCATCGAGTTGAACGCGGCTGCCGCCAGGCGTAGTTCGCGCGGTCCGTCCTCGGGGATGCGGATGTCCAGGTCGCCCGCGCCCAGCTTGCGGGCGCCCTCGGCGAGCCCCCGCGCGGGGCGCACCGTGCGGACCCCCAGCCGGTCGGCGGCCACGAGGGAACCGGCGACGAGTCCCACACCGACCGCGGCCAGCACCACCCACGCCCGGATGACGCCTCTGTCGACGTCCGAGGCGGAGACGAACACCTCGATGATGGCGGTCTCCCCGGTGCTGACCGCCACCGGCTGGAGCAGTGCGAAGCCGCCGGGGACCGTCGTGGTGGACGCCCGGCCGAGCCGGCGGGTCTCGTCGACTGCTGCGGCCACCGCTTGCCCGTCGCCGATGACGGGCGGCACGCTCCCCGCGTGTTCCGGCAGGTGCACGGCGACCGCGGAACGCGGGGCGGCGGCGGCGACGACACGGCGGAGCTGATCGGGCTCGGTGGTGATGGAGAGCGCGGGTGCCACGGCCGCCGCCTCGCGTTCCGCGGCCGAAAAGGCACGGTCGCGAGCCATCTCCCGTACGACCAGACCGAGCGGTACCGCGAAGGCCACCGCCACCATGGTCGTGACGGCGAGCGCCACCTTCGCCAGCGCCCACCTCATCCCGGCTGCTGCGCGCCGGGCGCCTCCAGCTTCACGCCGACCCCGCGCAGGGTGTGCAGATAGCGGGGCCGCGCGGCGGTCTCGCCGAGCTTCCTGCGCAGCCACGACAGGTGTACGTCGACGGTCTGGTCGTCCCCGTACTCCTGCTGCCACACCTCGGTGAGGAGTTGCCTGCGCGGGACGACGACCCCGGGCATCCGGGCGAGGTAGGCCAGCAGGTCGAACTCCCGGCGGGCCAGGTCCAGGGTCACGCCGTCGAGCTGGGCGACCCGGCGCGGCGGGTCGACGCTCAGACCGCCGACCCGGAGGGGTGCGGGCTCCGGGGCGGCTCCGCCGGACGATCCGGCGCGCCGCAGGACGGCGGTCATCCGGGCCGAGAGGTGCTCGAAGGAGAACGGTTTCGTCAGGTAGTCGTCGGCCCCCGCGTGCAACAGCCGTACGACCTCGGCCTCGTCGTCCAGAGCGGTCGCGATGATCACCGGTACGTCGGTGATGCCCCGCAGCATCTTCAGCGCCTCCCCGCCGTTCAGGTCCGGCAGCCCCAGATCGAGGATCACCAGGTCGAAGGCGTGGTGGGCGGCTTCGCGCAGTGCTTCGAGGGCCGTCCCCACGCTGCGTACGGTGTGGGAGGCGTCGGTCAGATGCCGGATGAGGGCCGAGCGGACGAAGGGGTCGTCCTCGACGACGAGCACACGTGCCATGGGCGGCACCGTACGCGATACGGGAGACTGCCGTGCCCCGCCGGGAGATATTCCCGGACAAGGGGGACGCAACGCCCTGCCCCGGCACACCGGGTGTCCTGGTGGGGCATCATGGCACGCCATGCGCAAGGCACTTCTGCACTCTCTGGCCTGGACACTCTGCACCGGGGGCGCGGTCACGCTGTCGTGGTGGGGGGTGCACTCGGTCATGACGGAGCCGGCCTACGTACCTCCGCGTGCACTCCCGCTGCTCACCGCGAGTCCGAGCCCGGCGGCCGCCGCCCCGCTGCCGTCCCGGACCTCCCCGCCGGTCTCCGCAGCGGCGTCACCGGCCTCCCGGGCGGTCTCCCCGTCCGCCTCCCCGGCGGTCTCCGCGGCGGCGGGGAGGGCCGCCGCGCCCGACGCGGCCGGGGCGACGGTCGCCGCCACCGTGCGACCCCCTACGGCCGCTCCCGCCGGCGGGCGGGTCGAGGGTTACGACACCGCCGGCGGACGGGCGGTCTTCGACCTCGGCACCACCTCGGCGACGCTCGTGTCCGCGACGCCCAAGGCGGGCTGGTCGATGCAGGTGTGGAAGACGGAGAGCTGGATCCGGGTCGAGTTCACCTCCGGGCCCGACCACGTGTCGGTGTTCTGCACCTGGCACGACGGGCCCCCGTCGGTGGAGACCGGAACCTACTGACCCGCGCCGCGTCCGCCGGGAAACGGAGCTGGGCCCTGCGCTCCGTCCCCCGGAACGCAGAGCCCGACGCCCCGACCACGTGCTCAGTACGGACGTGGGCGAAGGCACGGACGTGGGCGAAGGCACGGACGTGGGCGAAGGCACGGACGTGGGCGAAGGCACGGACGTGGGCGAAGGTACGGACGCGGGCGAAAGTACGGACGCGGGTGAGGGTGCCCCGCGCTGACCGGACGTCCGCGCCCCGCGCCGCCCGGACGTCCGCCCGTCACCGGCGTCCGCCCGTCACCCTCGCCGAGCCGGTTCAGCGCCCGGCCGGGGCGCGGTTCGAGCGGCGCCGGAGAGAAGCGAACAGCGTACTGGTACCGATGGCGACCGCTGCCGCCCCGCCGACCGCCAGGTACGGGGTGGTGCCGCTCCCGCCGGTCTCGGCGAGAGCCTCGTCGGAGACCGGCTCACCGGCGGAACCGGAGCCGGTGGGGGCCGCGGAGCCCGAGGAGGCGGCGGTGGGGGTCGCCGCTGCCCCGGTGGGGGTCGCTGCGCTCTCCTCGTGATGCGCGGAGGCATCGGTGGAGCCGGCCGGGTGCGCCTCGGTCACCTCCGCGTTGGTGGCCGCATCGTCGTCCCCGTGCCCCTGGTGCTCCACGGACGACTGCGCGGCACCGGCCTCGATCTCCGCCTCCGACGGTGCGGAGGCGGCCGGTGCGGCGGCGCCACCGCTGGAGCTCCCGCCGCCGAACACCACGTCGGAGCAGGCGTAGAACGCCTCCGTGGAGTCCGAACGCTGCCAGATGGTGTAGATCAGCTGCCGCCCGGACGCCTGCGGCACGGTCCCGTCGAAGATGTACGAACCGTCCACCAGCTGCGGGTCGGTCGCTGTGGCGAACGGCTTGTCCTGAAGGTCCGCCCAGGTCAGCGGCTGGGTCGGGTCGTATCCGGGCTTGGTGAGGTAGAGCTCGAAGGTGCCCTTGTGCGGCGCGGTGGCCCGGAACGCGAAGGTGTGCTTGCCGGAATTCATCGGCGAGGAAGGCCAGTCGGCGCGCGGCAGATCGAGCCCCTTGAACTTGTCGTTGCCGGCGCTGCACAGTTTCCCGTCGGGAATCACCTCCCGGTGCTTGCCCGCCGCGGCGGCCAGGTTCACCCCGTTCCAGTCGTACAGCGCCTGGGTGCCGCCGGCCGCGACCGCGGCCTTGCAGGCGGCCGACTTCGGGTTCTCCGGCCCCTCCGCGTAACAGGCGGAGACCCGGCTGACCGGGTCCGTCAGCGTGCCGTGGGCGACGGCGGGACCGGCCAGGAGCACGGTCAGGGAGAGGGGGGCGACGCCGAGAGCGAGCACGGGCGCGACCCGGCGGGCCAGGGTGGGGGCGAGGGCGAGGGCGCGGGCGGCGGTCGGGGTGAAGCCCATGGTGACGGTTCTCCTCGTGCAGGGGGGAGGGCGCGGGGCCCGGTCGGTACACGGCCGGCCCTGTTCGCGAGGTGTACCAGCGAGGCGGGCCAGGCGCCGTGAGCAGCAAACTAGCCGCCCGCCAAGCCGATTTCGGGGCTGGAGCCGCTTCCGGGAAGATGCTTACGACTCGCTTAAGGAAGGGTTAGGAGAGTCATCAGGGAAGCCGTCGGGAGCCTCGGCGACCGCGAGGTGACCCGGCCGCCCGGTGGGGCGTGCTCACGGTACGTCGGCGGTCAAGTGCCCATGCGCGGGTGAGTAACCGGCCGCCGTATCCGGATGGGTTCCGGGGAGTCGGGGCTTCGGACCCGTGAGGCCAGGAACGCGCGCGCACCGCCGCCGAACCGCCCGTTGGCGCCGGGCAGCACCCACCACTCGGCCCGCGGCGACGTGCCTGGGCGCGCCCAGGCACATGGTGGTGCGCTCAACGGCAACGGACCGCGGGACAAGCGCTCTAGCGTCATGATCTCCGCGCCGCGCCACGTATGCCCGGAACCGGGCCGCCGATGGACCGCGGCACCGGCCGGACACCTCCGCCCGCCCCATGCCGGGCGGAGGGGACCGCGCACCCGCCACTTCGGACGAAGGAACGATCTCTTGCCGTACATCACCGTGGGCCAGGAAAACTCCACCGACATCGACCTCTACTACGAGGACCACGGAACCGGGCAGCCGGTCGTCCTCATCCACGGCTTCCCGCTCGACGGCCACTCCTGGGAGCGGCAGAGCGCCGCGCTGCTCGCCGCGGGCCACCGCGTGATCACCTACGACCGCCGGGGCTTCGGACAGTCGGCCCAGCCGACGACCGGCTACGACTACGACACCTTCGCGGCGGACCTGAACGTCGTGATGGAGACGCTCGACCTGGTGGACGCCGTCCTGGTCGGCTTCTCCATGGGCACCGGTGAGGTCGCCCGGTACGTGTCCGCGTACGGGTCGGCCCGGGTGGCCAAGGTCGCCTTCCTGGCCTCGCTGGAGCCCTGGCTGCTCAAGACCGACGACAACCCGGACGGAGTCGCGCCCAAGGAGTTCTTCGACGGCGTGGTCGCCGCCGTCGAGGCCGACCGCTACGCGTACTACAGCGACTTCTTCCGGGACTTCTACAACCTCGACGAGAACCTCGGTACGCGGATCAGCGAGGAAGCGGTGCGCAACAGCTGGAACGTGGCAGCGAGCGGCGGGTCGTTCGCGGCAGCCGCCGCGCCGGCGACCTGGTACACCGACTTCCGGTCCGACATCCCGGCCATCGACGTGCCTGCCCTGATCCTGCACGGCACCGCGGACCGCATCCTGCCCGCCGAGGGAACCTCGCGTCCCTTCCACAAGGCCCTTCCGGCCGCCGACTACGTGGAGATCGAGGGCGCGCCGCACGGCCTGCTGTGGACGCACGCGGAGGAGGTCAACGCGGCACTCCTCGCCTTCCTGGCCAAGTGACCTCGTACGAGGAATCACGAGGAAACACGAAGAACACGAGAAGCACGAAGAACACGAGAAGCACGAAGAACACAAGAAGCACCGGAGAAGCCTGACGGTGAGGGCCCTGCCGGTGAGATCCCTCACCGGCAGGGCCCTCGGCCCCGGTCCCGGTGCGGGGGGACATGCGCGGCGCCAAGGGCTTGTAAGACTCGGCCGCTATGCGCGGCCACCGGCGGAGAGAGCGGCCACCGGCAGGACGTCCGGCCTCGGTGCGGCGACTCCTTCGACGCGCAGGCTGCGCCATTCGCGGGGAGAGAGACCGTAGGCGGTACGGAAGGCCCGGCTGAAGTGAGCGGGACTGACGAAGCCCCATCGCTGAGCCACGGCCGACACGGTGGGGGAAGTCCTGCCACGCCGGGCCAGTTCACGTGCGCACTCCTCCAGGCGGCGCTGCTGGATGAGCCGCCCGACGGTGGTCCCCTCACCCTCGAAGAGCCGGTGCAGATAGCGGACGGAGATGTGGTGCGTCCTCGCGATGAGTTCCGGGGACAGATTCGGGTCGCCGAGCTTCCCGTCGATGTGGCCGCGGATCCGCAGCACGAGGTGGCTTCGGGCGGTGTCCGCTTCCGCGGGTACCGGCCGGGCTCCGTCGGTCACCAACGTGGCGAGGAGGTCGATGACACTGTTGGCCAGCATGCCGCCGATGGCGGGGGAGTACGAGTGCACCGAGGTGGCCAGCTTGCTCAGGAAGGGCCGCAGCACCGCGCCGAAGCCGTCCATGGGACCGATGACGGTGCCGACGGCCTGATCGATGGCGGCGTCCGACACGCCCAGTGCGTGGCGGGGCAGTTGGAAGACATGGGTGGAGAACCGCTCCGGGTAGTCGAAGGAGTACGGCCGCGCCGTGTCGTACACCACGAGGTCACCCTCGCTGACCTCGGCCCGCCGACCGTCCTGGACCATGGTCGCCGTGCCGGAGACCTGGACGCCGACCGCGATGAGCGCCTCGGACGAGCCCGAGATGAGCTCAGGGGTACGGCTGACCCTGTTCGCGTCGGCTTCCATCGTGGACACCCGCAGGCATCCAAGGCGGTCGGTGGTGATCCGGCCGGAGAACGGACCGTCATCCCGCGGGGCGACGCTCACCGGTACCAGCGCTCTTCCCACCGCGGCACGCCAGTACGCGACCTTGTCCTGATCGGGAACCGAAGCGGTCGTCAGTACCACGCTCAACAGGTTCTCTCCTTCACTCGTGCGACGTCGGGGGAGGCATCGTGGCCCGCGCTCAGCACGGGCCGACGCGGCGGCCGACGTTTTCCGGGAACTGATGACCAGTGCTCTTGACGGCGTGAAGGCCCTCACACGAGGGGAGGGGGCACTCTGCCGTCGGAGTCGGGCCGCCCGGCGCGGCCGCAGCACCTCCACTCGCAGTCAAGCAGCCGACCCGGCCGGGCTCCAGGCAGAACCACAGGCAGAACCGCGGGCGCGGGCGCGGCACGGGAACCGCCCCGCGCCCGCGTCGCGGTGCCCCGGGAACGATGAAGGAACCGGCTCAGGCGCACGGCTCGGGTGTCCGGGCGATCGGCGACACGGAGCGGGGCCGTAGCGGGGTCCGCAGCGGCGCACGGTGGCGCCGGCCGAGGGGCCGGAGCCGGCGGACGCGGAGCGGGAGGCGCCGCCGCATCCGGGAGAGGCCGTGAAGGGGGCCGTACGTCCGCCGGACATGCGGGACGTTCACCACACGACCGAGCACGCACATGGCCGGGAGTCGGCCGTCCGACGGAGCGCGGGGCGCGTGCGGGGGCCGTCCCGCGAGCTGAGATGCGGGGCGGGTGGATGCGGCTGTACACCGTAAGATTTCTCTGTGCCGCTGGGGGTGTCGTCCTTGTCGGGGCGGTGTGCCGGAGTGGTTCCGGCATGGGTGAGGTGGGGTGAACGGGGTGGCCGGCGCGGGTGGTGCGGGTTTCGGGATGATGCTGCGGCGGTTGCGCCTGGAGGCGTCGCTGACGATCGAGGAACTGGCGGAAGCGTCGGGAGTGAGTGTCCGCGGGATCGGGGATCTCGAACGGGGACGACGGGCGAGCCCGCAGCGGGGCACGGTCGCCGCACTCGCCAACGGCCTGGAGCTGGGCGATCCGGACCGGGAGCGGCTGCTGGCCGCCGCCCGGTCAGGCCGCACCCCGCGTCCTGACGCGTCCGGCGTGTCCGCCTTCCCGCGGGGCGTCGGCGACTTCGTCGGCCGGCAGGCGGAACGGGAACAGCTGACGGCGCTGGCCGACAGGTCGGTGGCAGGCCAACCCGTGGTGGTCGCGGTGTCGGGGCCGCCGGGCACGGGCAAGACCACCCTGGCACTGCACGCCGCCCGCGAGCTGGCCGACGGCTTCCCCGGCGGACAGCTCATGCTCAACCTGCGCGGCATGGACGACACCCCGCCCGACCCGGCCGAACTGATGCTCCGCGTCATGAAGACGCTGGGAGTGGCCGACCAGGACCTGGCCGAGGATGGCCCGCAGGGCCACCCGGAGCTCTACCGGCAGGTGCTCTCCGAGCGCCGCTGCCTGCTCGTCCTGGACAACGCCCGCGACGAGGCACAGGTCCGCCCGCTTCTGCCCGGCTCCGGCACGGGCATGACCATGATCACCAGCCGGAGAATGCTCACCGGTCTGGAGAACGTCCACCGGCTGCCACTCTCCGAGCTCACCCCCACCGAAGCCGCCACCTTCCTGACCACCCTGGTCGGAGAAGACCGGGCGGCCGCCGACCCGACCGCCCTCGCCGAGGTCGCCCACCGCTGCGCCCATCTGCCGCTGGCCCTGCGCGTGGCGGGCAACTGGCTGGCCACCCGCACCGGCTGGACGGTGCGCCGCCTGGCCGACCACCTCGCTCTGGAAGAGCGCCGCCTGGACACGCTGAGCGCCGGTGACCTCCGCCTCTCGGCGGCCTTCGACCTCTCCTACTGCCAGCTCACCCCTGCCGCCGCCCGCCTGTTCCGTCGGCTGTCCCTGGTCGACGGTCCCGACGTCGCCGCCGCCGGCGCCGCCCGGCTCACGGGGCAGTCCCTCTTCGACACCGAGGACCTCCTCGAGGAGCTCGTCGAGACCGGCATGCTGGGAACCGACCGGGACCGCTACCGCTTCCACGACCTGCTGCGCCTGTACGCCCGCGCCCGGCTGGAGGCCGAGGAACCCGCCGGGTCCATCGCGGCGGCGCGCTCGGCGCTGCACCGCTGGCTGCTGGAGACCGCCGTGGTGGCCGGACGCTGGCACGAACCCGGCCACGGTGCCCCGCCCGCCGACTGGCAGGGCACCGTCGACCTGTCCACCGCCGAACGCGCCCGCCAGTGGCTCAGGGCCGAGGGCGACAACTGGCTCGCCGCGCTCCGGGCGGCCGCCTCCGCGGGCGACCACACCACTGTCGTGGAGGTCGCCGAAGCCCTGCACTGGTTCTCCGACCAGTGGGTCTTCTGGGGACACTGGCCCGAGGTCTTCCGCACCGGCGCCCACAGTGCCCAGGCCCTCGGCGACCCCCTCGTCGAAGCCACCCAGCTGAACTACGACGCCTGGGCCCTGCTGGTGTGCGAAGGCCGGCACCACGACAGCATCGACCGCGCCGGCCAGGCCTGTGCCGCCGCGCAGCGCGCCAACGACCCCTCCCAGCAAGGCTGGTCCCACTTCTACCGGGCCTGGGCCCTCAACCTGCTCGGCGACCACACCACGGCGGCGCGCCACAACCACGAGGCGGCCGGGTATTTCGAAGCCGCCGACGACATCCACGGCACTCTCCAGGCCATGAGCGCCACAGGCCTGACCCACTATCTGTTGGGTGAGTACGAGGAAGTCATCAGGGAACACCTGCGCACGCTCGCCGTCCTCGACCAGGCCCGCGAACGTGTCGAAGTACACATCGCCGACTTCACCCGCGGGAACCTGCAGATGAACGTCGGAAAGGCGCACACCGCCCTCGGAAACCTGTCCGATGCCGCCGACTGCCTGCGCACGACCACGGACATCTTCCGACGCATCGGCAACAAAGTCCTGGAGAGCCGCGCCCTGGTGTACCTCGGCGGCGCCCTGCTGGCCGCCGGACACCTGGACCAGGCCCGGGACGCCTTCACCCAGTGCCTCGCCCTTGGCGCGGCAGCCGACCCGAACCGCCTCACCGAGGCTCAAGAGCGCCTCGCCCACGTCGAAACCCTCCGGAGCGAGTAGCCGGGCCGGAGGCCCCTCCGGCTTCCCCGAGAGCGACTGCCGGCAGCCCCGCGCACACGTCGGACGTCACGCCGCGCCCGGGCTCCGTCACCGGCTGGGAGCCGGAGCTCGTCGTGGTGACGGCGTCGTAGGTCTTCAGGAACGGGAAGTCGCTCTGCCCGGTGCCGCTGCAGGAGTCGGAGAGCGTTCCGGCCTCCGGGCAGGCGACATCACGTCCCACCGCCCGGAAGGCCGACTGCCGCGGCGATCCTGGAGGATCTGCCCGCACCGAACACTTGACATGTGCACGCAATGAAGATGTGATGTGATCGATTCCGTTTGTGCTTGTTGGGTTGTGCGCCAATCACCCCCCAGGAGCCGCACATGTTTGACGAACGGCACAGGTTCACACACCGTTTGGCGGCCGCGGCCGCCTCACTCACCCTCACTGCCGGCGGGCTGACCGGAGCGGCCGCAGTGACCTCGGGCCTCGTGCTCGGTGGACAGGTCGCCACCGTGGCCGCCGCGCCGGAGGCCGTCGCACTGGAGAACGGCCTGGCCCGTACCCCGCAGATGGGCTTCAACAACTGGAACACCACGGGCTGCGGTGCGCAGTTCGACGAGGCGATGGTCAAGGGCATCGCCGACATCTTCGTCGCCCAGGGACTCAAGGCCGCCGGTTACACCTACGTCAACCTCGACGACTGCTGGGCGCTGCCCTCGCGGGACGCCGCCGGAAATCTGGTCCCCGACCCGGTGCGCTTCCCGAACGGCATCAAGGCCGTCGCGGACTACGTGCACTCCAAGGGGCTCAAGTTCGGGCTCTATTCGAGCGCGGGTACCAAGACCTGTGCCAACACCGGCTTCCCCGGCGGCCTCGGGCACGAACAGCAGGACGCCGACCTGTGGGCCTACTGGGGCGTGGACTACCTGAAGTACGACAACTGCAACAACACCGGTGCCGACGCCGGGACCCGGTACAACACCATGGGCGACGCGCTCAAGGCCACCGGCCGCCCGATCCTCTACAGCATCTGCGAGTGGGGCTCCAACCAGCCCTGGAACTGGGCACCCCCGATCGGCAATTCCTGGCGCACCACGGGCGACATCAGTGACTCCTGGTCCTCGATGATCCAGATCGCCCACCAGAACCAGTCGCTGGCCCCGTACGCCAAGCCCGGCGCCTGGAACGACCCGGACATGCTGGAAGTCGGCAACGGCGGCATGACCGACACCGAGTACCGCACCCACTTCAGCCTCTGGGCCCAGATGGCCGCGCCCCTGCTCATCGGCAGCGACATCCGTACCGCGAGCCCGGCGACGCTCACCATCCTGAAGAACACCGACGTCATCGCCGTCGACCAGGACCCCCTGGGCAAACAGGGCACCGTCGTCTCCTCCTCCGGCGGACTCGTCGTGATGTCCAAGCCGTTGGCCAACGGCGACCGCGCGGTCACCCTCACCAACGAGAACGCCTCCACCGCGACCGTCAGCACCACGGCCGCCGCCGTCGGGCTGCCGTCTGCGTCCTCGTACAAGCTCGCCAACCTGTGGTCCAAGGCCGTCTCCTCGACCGGCGGCCCCATCAGCACCCCGGTGCCCGCGCACGGCACGGTGATGTACCGGGTCTCGCCCGGCACCGGCAGCAGCACCGGTACGACCCACCCCCTGGTCGGCGCATCCTCCCAACGCTGCCTCGACGTGGAAGGCGGCGGGACCACGCCCGGTACGAAGATCGAGATCTGGGACTGCAACGGTGCCGGCAACCAGGCCGTGACCCTCACCGCCGCGGGTGAACTGCGCCTCTACGGCGGCTCGCAGTGCGTCGATGCCAACGACAACCGGACCGCCCCGGGCACAGCGGTGCAGTTGTGGACCTGCAACGGCGGAGCCAACCAGCAGTGGACGCTCAACCCCGACGGAACCGTGACCGGCAAGCAGTCGGGACTCTGCCTCGACGTCACGGGCGGCGACAAACCCGCAGGCAACGTCAACGGGACCCCGCTGGAGCTGTGGACCTGCAACGCCGGCGCCAACCAGCAGTGGAGTCTGGCCTGATCGGTACGGATCCGAGCCGCTGAGGTACCCGGCACGCGCGCTGCCCGCGCGCGTGCCGGGGCCGGGGGCGGGCACACGCCACGTGTCCGGCATGATGGGCCTCCGACCGGGTGGGGGAGGCCGCGGAATGGGATACCAGTTGCAGGCGGTCATCGCGGGCGACGAAGTGGTGCGGACCGTGTCGCGGGAGGTTCCCGGATCCCGGGTGGCGCCTCTCGGCCAGGGCCTGTCGCTGATGCCGATGAGCGCCGAGGTCTTCGACGCCGTCACGGACGGCAGCGACCGGGAAGACCTGGGGTTCTGGCTACTGCCAGGAGGCTTCGACACACTGCTGGCCCGATGGTCCGCCGGTGGGCCCATCGCCTACGTGGAAGCCGAATACTTCGGGGGAGTCGGCGAGCAACGAGCCGCAGTCTGGGCCGACGGCTCGCTCGCGCTCGGGCCACTGGCCGAGCCGGTGAAGACGTTGTTCCCGCAAGCGGTCAGCCCCATCTCCCAGGCCCTGCGGAGACTCGGCGCACGAGCGACCCTGGGCGAGGACGAGTTCAAAGCCGTGGGGCTGGACCGCCACCGCACCAACGAGGACTGGATCTCCAGCGCACCGGCCGAAGGCTGAGGGGCGAAGGGTTTCCTCGCTCCCGGCGATCGAGGCTGCTGCCGGCCCTGCGGATGCGGGACAAGGGCTTCCGGACCGCCTCGTCGGCGCGTGCGGCCGCCCGTCGGTGCCACCAGGCCCGGCATCACCGAGGCTGCCCGACTGCGGTGAACCGCGGCAGCCGGGCAGGTGACTCCACGGCGCTTCTCCGCCGGTGGTCCACGCGTCTGCGGTAGACCACCGTGGCGACGCACCCTGCGGATCCACCATCACCGACGCGGCCGGGAAACGAATCCCGGCCGCGCCCGAACCCGGGCGGCCACCGTGATTTCCTGCCCCGACCTTCCCGCCGGCACGCCACACCGGTTCGCCACGGACAGTTACCTCCCGCTGCCCGGCCTGATCCCCCGCCACTCCCTGGAGCGGTTCCTGGCGGAACTCGCAGGGCTGGAAGCCGAAACCAGACGGCGGGATTTCACCATGGAATGCATGGGAGGTTCGCCCCGTCACATGACCACCATCGGCGGTCCCGCCCTGGCGACCGGCTCCCCGCTCATCTCCGAGCTCTACCGGCAGCCCAGTCTGATCGGCCTGCTCCGCACGGTCACCGGAGAACCTGTCGTACCCGTGCGCGAAGTCACCGAGCGGCACGTCGTGAACATCCTCCACCACCCGGGCGACACTCACGGCGAACACATCGACGACTATCCCTTCGCCCTCGTCCTCTTCCTCGAGGCACCGGCGGATCCCCGCGACGGCGGCCTGCTCGAGTACTCGCCCCGCACCACCGCCCTGCCGCTGCCCGACGCCGCGCCCCTGCACCGACGCCACCACCACGCAGGCGACGCCTACCTCCTGCGTTCCGACACCACCGCCCACCGCGTCAGCCCCCTGACCCGCCCCGGTGTCCGCCGCACCGTCCTGAACTTCGCCTACACCACCCCGGACCGGCAGGCCGCACGCACCCGCTCCGCCCAACTCCTTTACGACGACGAAAACGCCGGCAGCGAAGAAACGCGGTGACCAGGGTCCCGAGGGGAGCGGGCGGACTCCCGGTTGCCAGGAAATCGACCCGCACCGCCGCGCCGGACCGATTTCGTGCGATCTGCCCTGTATAGGTCAGATACGGGACTGATGGTCCTGCCCCACTTCACGACGGAGGTCTCCGTGCCCGAGAAGAACGACTCCTACAAGCCCGGTACGCCGTGCTGGATCGACCTGATGGTTCCCGACCAGCGCGCGGCCCTCGACTTCTACCGCGACCTGCTCGGGTGGGAGGGCGAGGTCGGTCCCCCCGAGCAGGGCGGATACGCGGTGTGCACCCTCAAGGGCAAGCCGGTCGCCGGAATCATGAAGGCCATGAACCAGGACGGCACCGTCCCCGATCCGATGCCGCCGACGGTGTGGACCACCTACCTCTCCACCGACGACGTCGAGGGCACCCTCACATCCGTCGGCGACGCCGGTGGCACGGTCATGATGGGCCCGATGGACGTCATGGACCTCGGCAGAATGGCCCTGATCGCCGACCCGACGGGCGGCGTCGTCGGCCTCTGGCAGGCAGGTACCTTCGCCGGTGCGGGCATCGTCAACGAGCACGGCGCACTCACCTGGAACGAACTGGCCACGTCCGACCTCCCGGCCGCCGCCGCGTTCTACTCCTCCGTCCTGCCGGTCACCACGGCCCGGTCCGAGATGCCGGGCGCGGAGGGGTACATCGAGTTCAAGGTCGACGGCCGTGCGGTGGGCGGCATGATGGATCTGTCCACGTTTCCCCCGGGCGTCTCCCCGCACTGGCAGCCCTACATCAGCGTGGACGACGTCGACGCGGTTCAGGCCGCGGCCGTTCGCGCGGGTGGCCGGGTCATCGCCCCGGCGTTCGACATGGTGGCCGGTCGTATGGCCGTACTCGCCGACCCGCAGGGCGGAACCTTCTCGGTGATCACCCCCTCGATGCCCGATTAGCCTGCCCAGCGGCCGGTGGCTGAGCCTGTGTGCCGCGGCGAGGGCAGGCCGAATCCTGAGGCCGTCGGCGCGGCCTTGTCCTTGCGCTGTCCGAGCGGTCAGACCACTGGGTTCTCCAGCAGGGTGACCCGGTTTCCGTCCGGGTCCACAAGGGCAGCGAACCGGGTGCGCTTACCGCCGGCCTGTACCGGCCCCGCGGCCAGACCGCGTTTCCCGAGCTGCGTCAGGGCCTCGTCCAGATCGGGAACCTCCAGATTGAGGAGCGCCGAGCCGGCACGCTCGGAGTCCTCGAAGACGGAGAGCCAGCCCCCCGTCGTGAGATGCCAGTCCGCCAGGGACGGCATCGGCCGGGTGTCCGCAGGACGCCCCAGCAACCGTTCGTACCAGGCCACCGCCGTCGCAACGTCCGCCACGGGGGCGACCATCAATACGCGGGCAATGTCCATGGATGAGCCACCTTCTTTCCCGCCACAGTTCCGTGTCTCTCTTCCAGACTGCCCGAGGCGACGGAACTCATCGCACGTGAAGGCCGTCCCACGTCTCCCGCCAGAGCCCGGGGCATGACGCTCAGCCGGACCGGACCGGACCGGACCGGACCGGACCGGACCAGGAGACGGGGGCTCATCGCCCCGTCACCGATCGTGACGGGGCGATGAGCCTCCCTGTCGGCCACCCGTCGGGCCCTTGGACCCTGAGGCCGGCCTCGTCCGGGTCCGACGGTCAGTCGGTCGCCCCGGCGGCCTGGACGATCAGGTTCTCGACCCGGCCGGGGTGGGAGAGCATGACCAGGTGGGACGCGCCGTCGACCACGACGGTGCGAGCGCCGGCCCGCTGCGCCATGAACCTTTCGGTCGCTGCCGGGATCGCCCGGTCGGCCCCCGCGACCAGGTACCAGGAAGGGATCGTCTTCCAGGCAGGTGCCCTGCTCGGGGCCTGGAGGGCGGCCAAATCCACCGGGCGCTGCTGCGCGGCCAGCAGTGCCGCGTCGGACCCTCGCAGGTCGGCCGCCATGACGGCGCGGAACTTCGCCGGGTCGACGTAACCGTCCGCACCGCCACCGCCGGCGACCGCGTAGGGCCGGACGACGAGCGCCTCGCCGAGCTCGCTTCCGGGGTTGAGACCGGACAGCGCGAGACCGCTCTCGCCCTGATCGGGAGCGAAGGCCGCGATGTACACCAGGGCCTTGACGTTGGCGTGCCCCACCGCGGCGTTGGTGATCACCGCACCGCCGTACGAGTGGCCGACCAGGACCACCGGCCCGGGGACGGAGTCGAGGAGGCTGCCGACATAGGCCGCGTCGGAGTCGAGGCCCCGCAGCGGGTTGGCCGCGGCGATGACCGGATAGCCGTCGTGCCGGAGCCGGGCGACGACCCCGCTCCAGCCGGAGGAGTCGGCGAAGGCGCCGTGGACCAGGACGACGGTGGGCTTGGGGACGTGCCCGGCCTGCGCGGCGACCGCCGGCGGAGCCGGTGCCGAGGAGGCCGGGGAGACGGCCGTCACGCTCAGGACGGCGACGGTCAGGGCCGCCGGGACGACCACGCGCCGGTGGAACCAGCGGTTCTTGTGCGACGGGACTGACGGGACTGACGGGATTCCGGGCATGGGGGAGTCCTTCTCCTGGTGGGGCCGCGGGCAGGTCCGCGGCAGAGCGCGGTGTACACGAACGCACCTCCGCAGCGGGGCGGCGGTCAGGCGGTCGGCGGCGGGCCCGCGACGCTCACGCGGAAGGACTCCGCGGAGGCGAGGATGTTCCCGATGTCGAAGGCGGGAGCCACGTCGTCCAGACGGGTGGCGGGGGTGCCGTTCGCGCTGAACCACTCCTCGACCCGTGACGGCGTGAACGCCACGGCGAGACGCGCGGTCTCCGAGCGGACCAGGTAGCTGTGCGGCACCCCGCGCGGGCCGCGATCATGACGTGCCCCCGAGGAAGGAGAGCAGAATCGCGGTCATCTCCGCGGGGTGCTCCTCGTAGATCCAGTGGCCGGAGTCGGGGAGGACGACACCGGTGACCTTCTTCGCGTACTTGCGGACCTGGTCGGGCACGCCCTCGGCGAGGCTGCCCGAGGCGCCGACGGCCAGGACCGGCATGGTCAGCTTTGTCCGCCGGTTGACAGCGTTGTCCTCGATGTCCTGGGGGAAGGTCCGGAACCACTCGAAGCTCGCCGACAGATGGGCCGGGTCCTTCAGGGCCTCGGCGAACACGGCTACGTCGTCGTCGGTGACGGAGCCCTTGCGGAGTTCCAGACTGTCGACGAATCCGCCCACCCAGTCCTCTTCGCGCCCGGCGACGACCTTTTCGGGAAGGCCGTTGGTGAGGGAGAAGAAGCCGAAGTTCCAGACGGCCGGGCCGGTGGCGGACAGGGACGGGAACTCGTAGATGCTCGCGTCCGGGATCGGGGCCTCGCTGAGGACGAGCTTCTTCACGTCGCGGGGGTGCGCGGCGGCGTAGGCGTAGGCGACCATCGAGCCGATGTCGTGGCCGACCAGCCGGATGTCGTCGGCGTGCCCGATTCCGAGGAGCAGTGTGTGGAGCGCCGCGGCCATCGACTTCTTGTCGTAGCCGTCGGCGGGCGCGTCGCTCTTGCCGGCGCCGGGCAGGCTGGGCGCGACGACGGTGTAGTGCCGGGAGAGCTCAGGCAGGAGGGCGCGCCACTCGTACCAGGTCTCCGGGTAGCCGTGGAGCAGGACGAGGGTCGGACCGTGGCCGCCGATCACGTAGTCGAGGCCGGCGGCCTTGTGCTCGGTGAACCCGGCCGGTACCGGAGGGGAGGCGGCGGACCGCGTCGCGGCCGTCCCGGTCCCGTTTCCGGCGGACGGGGTCGCGGCGGAGACGGTGGCGGAAGAGAGGGTGGTGGCGCTGAGGCCGAACGCCGCGGCGATCGCGAGCGGTGCCAGGACGCGTGGCCGGAAGAAGGCGTGACGGTGCTTCACAGGTGCTCCAGTCAGGGGGGAAGGCGTGGTTGTGGCGAGGGGGGTGTGCGCGGCCGGGGCTGCGGTCACAGAGTGCTGACGAGACCGCCGTCGATGACGAAGTCGGACCCGGTGATGTTCGCGGCGCGGTCGCCGGCCAGGAACACGACGAGGTCGGCGACCTCGTCGGGGCGGGTGAACCTGCCGGTGACGGCGTCGGCGGCGGCCTGCTCGGCCACGGCGTCGGCGGAGCCGCCGGTGGCGGCGGCGACCGTCGCGGCGACCCCGTCGCGCGCCAGCCACAGACCGGTGGTGACGGGGCCGGGGCTCACGGTGTTGACGCGGACGCCCCGCGGACCCACCTCTTTGGACAAGGACTTGCAGAAGTTCGACAGCGCGGCTTTCGACGCGCTGTAGTCGATCACGAGCGGGTCGGGCAGGAACGCGTTGACGGAGCCGACCGTCACGATGCTCCCCGCACCGCGCTCCAGCAGGTGGGGGAGCGCGGCCCGGGTGGTGCGCACGGGGGCCAGCAGGTTGACGGACAGCATCGCGTCCCAGTCGTCGTCGGTCACCGCGAGGAAGCCGTCGGTACGGGGCCGGACGGCACCCACGTTGTTCACCAGAATGTCCAGGCCGCCGTAGGCGAAGACCGCGGCGGAGATCAGCTCGGCCGGTCCTTCGGGCTCGGTCAGGTCCACCGCGACCGTGAGGACGTCGCCTTCGGCGGCCAGTGCGCGCAACTCGGGGGTGATCTCCCGCGAACCGGTCACGACCCGGACACCCTCACGTACGAGTGCCCCGGCCACGGCGAGTCCGATGCCGCGGCTCGCGCCGGTGACGACCGCCGTCCTGTTGGTCAGGTGCAGATCCATGCCAGGGCCTTTCGACGGTGCGGGTGGTGTCGGTGGAGCGTGGTTCGCAGGGCGACGCGCCGTTCCACCGATATGTGTTCAACGGAATCTCTGTGCAACGGAGTTGTGGTTCACCGGAAGGGCCGTTCAGAGGGAGTGCCGCCGCAGCCACTCCAGTGCGGTGTCGGCGACCTCGCGCCAGCCGCCGTCGATCGTCAGCGAGTGCCCGCGGTCGGGGAAGTCGGTGATGTCGGTGACCGCGTCGGAGTGCCGGTACTGCTTGAGGGTGGCCCGGACGACGGCCTCCGGCACCGTGTGGTCCTTGCCGCCGGTCATCAGCAGCAGCGGTCCGCGCGAGGCGTTGGCAGTGTCGACCTTGGCCGGCGAGTGCGGGTTGAAGTTGGCGGCGGCGGCCTCGAACAGGGGCTTGCCCGGGGCGGGGATCGCCCATCGCTCGAACAACTCCACCGACTCCTCCTCGGACACGGCGTTGCCGAACGCGAAGCGGAACTGGTCAGCCGTGAGGGAGACCGCGCGGTGCTTGTTGCCGGGGTTCTTGAACACCGGCAGTGTCGCGCGCAGCGCGGACAGCGGCAGCGGGAGCACTCCCTTGATCTGAGCGGCATCGATCGCGACGGCGGCGGCCGCCAGGTTCTGTCCGAGGAGCTTCTGCGCGATCATGCCGCCGAACGAGTGCCCGATCACGATGGGCGGGGCCGGCAGCTCCCGGATGATCGCCGCGTAGTGGTTCACCACCTCGTCGATGCCGTGGTCGGCGATGCTCTCGGGGTTGGCGCGGGCCTCCTCGACGCTACCGGGGTCGCCGGGCCAGCCCGGTGCGACCGGGGCGTAGCCCTCACGCCGGAACAGGTCGACCCAGGGGGCCCACGAGGTGGCGTGCAGCCACAGGCCGTGGATGAAGACGACGGGGACGGGGGCCGGTGATGTCATGACGACCTCTCGGTTCGGTGGGTGCGGCGGCGTGATCGATGCGGCGGTGCGGCGGTGCGGCGGTGCGGCTGTACGGCTGTACGGCTTGCGGAAACGCGGAGACGCGGAGACGCGGCCAGGCGTCCGGTGCCGGGCCAGCACACCACGGGGGCGGAGACGTTCGTACCGGGGAACGACCCCAGTGCATCCGCCGCCCGTCCCCCGGGAGTTCGGCTACGGATGTGTGCTGAAGGGCCCCAGGAGGCCGGCGTCGATCCGCAGAGATTCGAGCATGGTGGCGGCGTTGTCCAGGGTGAAGACGTCGGCCGCGGCGAGGACGCCGGTGTACTTGGCGATCACCGGACCGGCTGCCTGCTGAGCGACGGCGTCCAGGTAGGTCTTGAAGATCGCCCAGGAGTTTCCGGACGGACCGTACTTCTGGAAGTACGGCGTCGGGTCCAGGGACATCGCGGCCTTCACGCTGTCGGTGAGGTCGGCGACGTACTGCTTCTGCACGTCACCGTCGGCGCGCACCCCGAGCCGGCCGAGGTGCCCGCCGACCAGGGTCGTCCAGGGGTAACTCATGGCCGTGTCCTGGGCCTTCACCCATGCGGGGATGTCCTGCGAGACGGCCAGGTTCTTGAACGGCACCCAGCCGGGATACAGAACGTCCACCACCATCAGCGTCGCGTGGTCGGGTGCCCAGACGAAGATGTTGTCCGGGGAGTGGTTGGGACCGTGGTGGGCGAGTTCCAGACGTTCCCCGCCGACGCGCAGGTCGAAGCGGTCGTCGAAGGTCACGTTCGGGAGAGGCCGGCTGGGGTCGGCATCCAGCCGGAGCAGCCGGAGCGTCTCGCTGTGCGCGATGCGCACGGCGTTCTTGCCGAAGAGGTGGGCGGAGCCGATGTGGTCGGCGTGGGAGTGGGTGTAGACGAGGTGCGTGACCTTCGACGGCCGGCCGTTGGCGCGGGTGACATCGGCGACGGCGCGCAGCAGGTTGTTCCCGATCGTCGGCGGCGCGTCGACGAGCACCACTCCTTCGCGGGTGCTCAGGAACATCGCCTGGTAGTAACCGTCGGTCACCCAGTACAGGTTGCCCTTGATGCGGCCCACGAAGTAGCCCTGCTCGTTGACCTCGGGACCGGTTGCGGCCGTGGGGACCGGGGCGAAGTCGGGGAGATCCGTCGAAGTGGTGACGGTGGCGGCGTGTGCCGTGCCCGGCAGTGCCTCGCCGACGAGGACGGCCGCGGTGGGGACCGCCAGCGCGGCCGTCGCGGCCCTGAGGAACGTGCGACGGTTCGCGTTCGTGGCGGGGCGGGATTCCGGTGTCATGGGTCAGGGCCTTCCAGAGGGCCGGCGGAGTCGTCGGCGGCGGATGCGGCGACCGCAGGACATCACCCGCGCTTCCTGGTTCGTATCCGGGAGAACCCCCAGTCCCGGTGCGCGCCCGTCCCCCGGGCGGACTGGGGTGCCGACCGCCGTGTCGGACGGCAGGCTCAGTTCTCGCTGTCCAGAAGGGATGTGAGCTGCCGCCGGGAGGTGATGTCGAGTTTCCGGAAGATCTTGTTGAGGTGGTACTCGACGGTCGACTGCGTGATGAAGAGCCGGGTCGCGATCTCGTTGTTGGTGGTTCCGTGAGCGGCGAGGGTGGCGATGCGCCGTTCCTGCGGAGTGAGGTCGTGCTCGGTGAGGTCGTGCGGGGAGCGGCCGGAGCGTTTGCGGGGGTGCGCGCCCGTGGCGAGGAGCTCGGTCCGGGCCCGCTCGGCGAAGGCGGCCGCCCCCATGTCGGTGAACATCCGGTATGCGTGGCCCAGTTGGGTCCGTGCCTCGGTGCGGCGTCGGCGCCTGCGGAGCCATTCACCGTAGAGGAGGTGGGTGCGGGCCAGGTCGGTGCGCACCTGGGTGCGGCCGAGGAGGACCAGGGAGCGCCCGAAGTGGGATGCGGCCCGGTCGTCGTCGGCCGAGACGAGGGCCCGGCAACGTTCCAGGAGTCCCAGGGCCCAGGGCGTTCCGGCCGGCAGCGCGCGCCCCTCGAGGCGGGTGAGAGCCTGTCGGGCCGTGAGCGGGTCGCCGCAGCGGGTGGAGGCTTCGACGAGATCGGGCAGGGCGCGGGGGGCTCCTCCGGGGTTGTCTGCGTCGAAGGTGACGCGCGCGTGGGCGGCGGCCCGGACGTAGTTCCCCAGGCTGAGTTCGAGGACGGTCAGGCTGTTCCTCGCCCAGTCGGCCAGACCGCCGTTCGCGTGCCGGCTGGCCAGGTCGCGCACGAGGAGGTCCGCGGCCGTCCGGGTGGCCGATTCCTGGCCGCTCCAGGCCAGGAGCTCCACCCGGAAGGCCAGGCCGGGGGAGGGCTGGCCGATGACGGCGGCGAGGTCCTGGGCCTCGTCCAGGCACGCGGTGGCGGAGGCGAACCGGCCGGCCCGGATCTCCCAGGTCGACCGGACCACCAGGGTGGAGCGCAGTGCTCCCAGCGTGCCGATGGAGCGCTCGTGCGCCTCCACGAGCCGGGCGGCCTCCGCGCCACCGGTCTCGTCCCAGACCTCCTCGGCGGCGTAGAGGGCCAGGGTCGCCGCGCGCAGGCCGTGCCCGACCACGTCGGTATCCCGTTCCAGGGCGGCGAGCGCGGCCTGGAGGAGAGGCAGAGCGGCCCGGTAGCCGCCGCGCATCCGCAGGGCGAAGCCTTCGAGGAGGAGGTCGGCGCTGCTGGGGAGGGCGGACGGCCCGGGTATCGGCGCCGACAGGGCCGCCGGGGCCGGGACCACGACCGTGTCAGACCCGACGGGCGCGGGGCCGGCGGGTACGGAACCGGCGGGCACGGAACCGACGGGTACGGAACCGGCGGGCAGGGAACCGGCGGGTACGGAACCGACCTGCGTGGGTCCGGCCGGGACGGTCAGTGCCGGCGGGCTCGCGGCCAGGGGGCTCAGGGCGGGCGAAGTCAGGATCGTCACGCCGAGTTCCTCCCGGGCCGTCGCGTCGTGTTCACCGCAGAGCACGGCCAGCAGCCCTTCCACCAGGATGGACCGGGCCAGAGCGCGGTCCGTGTCCGCGACCACACCGGCGGCGGCCAGCAGCGGCGATCCCAGGCCCGCGAGCCGCCCGAAATAGATGTCGGTGGTGGCCCGGGTGTGCAGAGCGCGGGCCCGCAGGACGGAGTCGCCGCCGGCCAGCAGCGGCTGAGCCTGCGCGAGGAGGGACTGGGCGGTGGCAGGATCACCCAGCACGAGATGGGCTCGGGCGGCCTCGACGAGCCGTACCGCCCGGTCGGCCCGGGAGAGCTGTGCCGCCCGGGCCAGAAGGGCGGCCCGTTCGGCGTAGCCGCCGCGCCGGCGTGCCAGTTCCGCCGCCGCGACCAGTTCGTCGGCCACCTCGTCGTCGAGCCCGACGGTCGCCTCGGCACGGTGCCAGGCCCGCCGCTCGGGGTCGCGCAGCGGATCGCTGACAGCGGCGAGCGCGGCGTGGACGCGCCTGCGCTCACCGGCCGGGGCGCTGCGGTAGACGGCCGAGCGGATCAGCGGGTGCCGGAACTCCAGCAGCCCCCCGCCGGTGAGCACGCCCGCGGACACGGCCGCGTCCGCGGCCTGTGCGAAGACGCCCAGTTCCGCCGCAGCCCGCCACAGCAGCAGCGCGTCCTCGGGCGGCGCGGCCGAAAGCAGTACCAGGAAGGTCCGGGTCTCCGCGGGCAAGCCCTGCACCAGACGCCCGAAGTGGTTCTCCAACCGGGCTCCCACAGGCAGTGGTTCGAGCAGCGGGGCCGTCCCGGCCAGGTGAGCGGGGCTCAGCGCCTGCGCGCTCTCCATCAGCGCCAGGGGGTTGCCGCCGGAGTCGGCCACGATGCGCGCGGCCACCGCCGCGTCCACCCGCCCCCGCACACTGTGTCCGAGCAGCTCGTGCGCCTGGGCTCCGGCAAGCCCGCCGACCGCCAGAGTCTCCAGCCCGTCGAACGCGCCCTGTCCGCCCGGTTCCCCGCGGCCCGCGACCACCAGGCCCAGAGCCTCCGCGCCCAGCCGCCGGGCCACGAACGCCAGCGCGTCGCAGGACTCGCGGTCCAGCCACTGCACGTCGTCGACCAGGCACAGCAGAGGCTGTGCCGAGGCGGCGTCGGCGAGCAGCGTCAGGGCCGCCATGCCCACCAGGTAGCGATCGGCCCGAGGCGCGGCCAGCAGTCCGAACGCGGCAGCCAGCGCCTCGTGCTGAGGGGCCGGCAGTGACTCCAGACCGTTCAGGAAGGGCCGCAGGAGGCGGTGGAGGCCCGCGAATCCGAGCAGCGCCTCGGACTCCGCCCCCGCGATACGTACGACCCGCAGGTCGTCCGAGGTCTCGGCGAGACGGTCCAGCAGCGTGGTCTTGCCGATACCGGCCTCGCCGACTACGACGAGCGCCGCGCTCATGCCGTCACGCACGCCCGCGACCAGGTCGGACAGTACCCGCAGTTCCTCGTGCCGGCCGGTGAGCGGAACCTGGCGGGTGCGGGCCGCGGCCCGGGAGCGTCCAGTCATGCCCCCAGAAGACCACCCCGGGGCCCCGGGGACCCTGGGGGTGGACCCTAGTACTCCAGTCGTAGATCGTCATGTGTCCTGGTCTGGGGATTGTCTGCCGCTGGCGGAAACTCAAAGGATCTGAGCCCACCAACCGGTTAGGGTCGGGCGGTGCCCAATCTGAAGCGGCTGCATGCTGGCCATGCCCCGGCAGTCCTGGCCTTCGAGCTGGCGAACCGCGCCTACTTCGCTGCCTCGGTCCCCGACCGCGGCGACGACTTCTTCGACAAGTTCACGGACCGGTACAGCGCCCTGCTGGCCGAGCAGGAGGCCGGCATTTGCGCCTTCTACCTACTCGTTGCCGACGACGGCTCGGTTCTGGGCCGGTTCAACCTGTACGACCTCGAGAACGGCACTGCTGAGCTCGGTTACCGGGTCGCGCAGCACATCGCCGGCCGTGGCATGGCGACCGCGACCGTCCGGGAGCTGTGCCGGCTGGCGGTGGCGAGGCATGGGCTGCGCGCCCTGCGGGCGGGCACCTCCCGCGAGAATGTCGCGTCCCAGAGGGTGCTGATCAAGGCTGGGTTTGTCCTGGTCAGCCCGGCGGACCCGGCCGACCTCGGTGGTAGCTCAGGTCCCTGGTATCAGCGTGACTTGGTACCGAAGCGGTAGACCGTGATCTTGCTGGTGGTCTGGCTGCGGGAAGGCTGCGGCCACCGCTGATCATCGGTGTGTGAGGGCAAACGATCGTGCGGTGGCCGCAGGTCACAGCGTGGACCCTGCCCGCTGGCAGGAGGCGTTCGAGGGCCTGATGGCCCGGATCGCAGGCCGGTTCACACGGGTCGAACCCCGGCGCCGGGTGAAGGACTTGGTGCTGGGGCTGCTGTCGGGCCTGCCGCGCAAGAATTGCTGGTCGATCGCCGAGTGGGCCGGGGAGGCAAGTCCGGACGGCATGCAGCACCTGCTCGCGCGGGCGAAGTGGGATGCCGACCGTGTGCGTGACGACGTGCGTGAGTATGTGCTGGAGCATCTGGGCGACGAGGAGACGCTTCACCTCATGGTCCCGCTGGGTCACCCTGGCCATGCTCGCTCACGCCTCCCTCGCCGTCGTCCGCGCCGATGAACACGCCTGCCATCCCGCCCCGGACGAGCTGATCCCGCTCACCTGCAACGAGATCCAGCGACTGCTCACAGCATTCGTCCGGCCGATGCGCGACGCGGTCCACCGGCTCCGCTGGTCCGCCTGGCGACGCTGTCACCAGGCCCGAGCCCAGGCCAGCCACTACCACCGACAAGCCGCGAATCAGACTTGAAGATCACGATCTACAGCTGGAGTACTAGGGTGTGCCGTCAAACTGTTCTCTGCCGGGCGACGCCTGGCACGCACACTCGCCGCGTTGTCGGGGTCACCCCCGATACATCCAGTGTCGGGGGTGGATCTCCGCCTTGCGATCGCACGCACCGGACGCCGCCCGGCCCGGCCTCCGGCCGAACGACGGCACTGTGACGGCACGCCCTCGGCCCGGGCCGAAAGGCGATCCGACGACGCGTCAACCAGCCCAAGACCGCGGGCGATCCGAGGGACGAGGCCGCGGTCGCGGAGCCGGCTCCGGTCGAGCACGCGGCGTGAGGCCTGTCCCGAAGCCGCCGAGCAGGCGCACGGCTACTCGTCGACGTCACATCTCGCTGCTCAGGCGGTGTTCCGCAGGTGTTGGTGTGCCCACTCTTCGAAGCTGGTCACGTCGATGCCCAGCGCACGGGCGAACTGTGGCCGGGCGGGGTGGCCGACGGCCTCCATGAACGCGTGCGTGGCGCCCATGTCTCCCATTCCGGCGGCGCGGGCCTGTTCTTCGGTCATGTCCGGGGCTGTCAGCGGGACGCCCGTGGCGCGGGAGAGGATCTCGGCGATTTCGGTCATGGTCAGGTAATCGCTGGCGAGTTCCAGTTCCATGCGGTGGAACGCGGCAGGGGCGGAGATGGCGGCCGCGGCGGCGCGGCCCACGTCTTCGGCCGCCACGAGTGCCAGGTGCGTGCCCGGTTTGACGACGGTGACCAGACCTCCTTCGACGCCGCGGGGGAAGTAGAACCGCATGGACGGCTCGAAGTTCTCCATGAAGAACGACGGCTTGAGCAACGTCCAGTGGGGAAAGTCGAGTTCGCGCAGCCGGTCCTGGATCGTTGCTTTCGTGCCGAGCGGGGCTTCCATCACCGTCCACCGTCCTTCGGCCCAGCCCGGGGCCTCGACGTGCTGTCCCACGCCGCTGGTGGTGGACTGGACGAACTGCTGCACACCGGCGGTCCGCGCCGTCGTCATGAGGTTGTCCGCCTGGCTGACTTCGCCGGCGAAGTCGAACCCCTGCTCGGTGTACGCGGGCATCTGGACGGAGAACACGGCCCGCACGCCGTCCACGGCCGCCTCAAGGGTCGCGGGTTCGGTGAGATCGCCGACGAGGAGGTCGGCGCCGAGTTCTTCGACGGCCCGTGCGCGCGGCGTGTTCGGGTCGCGTACCAGGGCGCGTACCGGTGTTCCCTGGGCCAGTAGGGCGCGGGTGGTGGCTCCGCCCTGGCGGCCCGTGGCACCGGTGACGAGAACCGGTGGTGCGGCAGTGGTCATGTGTACATCTCCTCGGGAGTCACGCACACCAGAAACGGCGGGGCCCGCCGTTTCGTGTCCGCTACGATACGGCGGGGCCCGCCGTTTATCAATGTTGGGGAGACCATGACCGGCCAGCGCTCGGATGCCCGCCGCAACTACACGCACATCCTCGCCGTGGCCGAGGCCGAGGTGGCGGCCCAGGGGGCCCAGGCGTCTCTGGAGCGGATCGCCCGCATCGCAGGGGTCGGATCGGCCACCGTGCGGCGTCATTTCCCCACCCGTAAGGCCCTCCTCGAAGCCGTTTTCAAACAGCGCGTCCATGACCTGAGCGATCGCGCTCACGCGCTCCGCGGCCAGGACGACAGCCGCGGAGCGCTGGTGGAATGGCTGCGCGAACTGCTCGCCTACTCGCTCGCCGCCCGCGGTCTGGCGGACGTCCTCTCCTACGAGCCCCTCCGGGACGAGGCCGGCCAGGACTCCTGTGCGCCGGTCATCGGTGCGGCCGGCGACCTGCTGCTGCGCAAGGCCATCGACGACCGGACCGTCCGGGCGGACGTCACCATCGATGATCTGCTCACACTGATCGTCGGAATCGCCCTGGCCACCGAGCATTACACCGACCCGGCGACCCGGGCGGATCGCGCCTTCCGGCTCGCCGTCGCCGGCATCGGTGCCCACGGCACCTGACCACTCATGCGCGACCGTCACGGCCCTGGCCCAGCATGTCGATCGGCCCGAGAAGGCGCGAAGCCGGCACCCTGGCCAGGTCCGGCGGGGACCGGCTCGCACCACCGATCACCGATGCCACCGGCATCCCGCGCGCTGCTGCCTCGCCGGGCGGCAACCGCGACGATGTCACCCGGCTGCTCCCACTGCTCCCCCTGCGTGCGGGCGGGTACGGGGCAGGTGCGGCCGGACGCGCCGCCGACCGGACGCGCCGCCGTCAGGTCCGCGGGGTCCGGAGCGCCTGTGCGAGGTGGCGGCGTGAGGTGATGCCGAGCTTGGCGTAGATGTTCGACAAGTGGTATTCGACGGTCTTCTGCGTGACGTAGAGCTCCGTCGCGGCCTCCTGGTTCGTCTTTCCGCCGGCGATGAGATGGGCGACCGACACCTCCCGCTCGGTCAGTGCGAGTACCTGCTGCCGGGCGTGGGCGGGAGCGGTGAGTCCCATGGCGGCGAGGTCCGTCTCACAGCGACGCAGGAACGGTTCTGCCCGCAGGGCGTCGAAGCGGTCGTGGGCCGACTTGAACCACCGCGCGGCGTCCCGCCGGGAGCCTGTCCTGGTCGCCACCAGGAGCCTGCCGTACGCGTGTTCCAGCATCGCGCGGAACAGGGGGGCGTCCTCGCCGGCGTCCTCTGCCCCACCGGTCCCGGCGACGTCGGGAGCGCCGGTGCCGTCCGTCTTCCCGCCCAGGGCCTGGGCGTAGATCGCCAGCGCCTCACGCGGCCGCCCCTGGGCTTCGGCGAGTCGGCCGCTGAGCCGGGCCCCCACGACCCGCAGATATCCACTGCCGTCGTAGCCGCGCCAGAAGTCGTCGAGGGCCGACGCGGCGGCCACCAGCCGTCCCGTCCCGGTGAGCGCTTCGACCAGCAGGGACTGCTGCCACAACCACAGCGGCTTGAACCGCAGGAGTACCCGGTCTTCCCCGTCTCCGGCCTCGTCCCCGGCCTCGTCTCCTCCGGTCACAGGCTCGACCAGGGGGGCCAACGACCGCAGCATGGCGGCATGGTCGCCCCGGGCCTGAGCCAGTACCGCCCCCGCCAGTCCGGCGTACACAAGCTCCGCCGGCGGATCTCCCAGCATCCGGTTGATCCGCTCCAGGGCCTCGACGGACTCCTCGGCAGCCTCCCAGTGCCCGCGCCCCGCCTGTACGCACACGGCCGCGAACCACGTGGCCGCGTCGCCGAGAACGTGGTCGTGGGCGGCGGCGATCGCGAGCGCCCGGTCCGCCGCGCTCTCACTCGCGCTCCAGTCACCCCCGAGGTACTCCACCACCGCCAGCAACGACGACGACAGATGGCTGAGCTTGGACGCCGCGCCCAGCCGGTCGCGGTGTGCCACCGTGAGCAGATCGGCCCGCGCCGCGGCCAGCCGGCCCAGGAACAGATGCATGACACCGCGGGTGGCCAGCGTCGCGAGCTGGTCGTTCGACGCCTCGGCGGCCTCGACCGGAAGGTGCGCCACGTCCAGCAGCGCCGCACCGGGCCCCTGGTCCCACATCCGGCCCGTGGCCAGTACCGCGCGGATGAAATCGGACGTCCCCGCGTCGAGGTCACCGATCGCCAGCGTCTTGCCCGCGATGTCCGCCGTCCGCGCGCCCCGGCACTGCCGGATCGTGATGACGGTCAGAAACGTACCGGCCAGGAGCGCCACCCAGCTCGCGTCCGGATCGGCGAGCGCCTCCTGCCAAGCCTCGGTCAACCGGGCCTCGGCCACGACCAGCCGGCCCTCCAGGAGGTCCATGACCCCCAGCACACAACTGCGCAGCGTTCCCTCCGCGCACTCCTCCACCTCCGCCCTCAACCGCACGGCTGCCCAAGGCTGCAAGGTCAGCAGCCACTGGGCACAGGCCGTGAGCAGACGCCGCTCCCGTTCCAGGGGATCGTCGGACAGCGACGAAGCCCACAACAACCGGGTGGCTGCCAGGGCGTTGCGGCCGGCGAGGGCCTCGGTGTTCGCCGAACGCTCCAGATCGGCCGCCAGAACAGGGTCGTCGGAGTCGGCCGCGGCCACACGGTGAGCCCAGGCCGCCCCCGAACCCACCACCTCGGCCGCCGCGGTGTGCAGCGCACGCCGTCGCCCGGGACCGATCCCCGCGTAGACGGCGTCCCGCTGCAACCCGTGGACCAAGGCCACCGGACCCACGGAGTCCGTCGGCCACCACTTCACCAGACCCGCAGCCAGCGCCGGTTCGAGCGCCCCCACGGCGTCGGCCACCCCGGCCACCCGCGCCACACCCACCAGGGGGAACCGGCCGTCCAGCACCGCCAGCGCCTCCACCAGGGCCACCGAATCGGCGGGAAGGCGCCCCAGCGCGGCCCCGATCCCCGCCCGCAGCGACTGGTGTACCGGCCACCGCCGTGCCGACTCGTCGCCCAGCACCTGAAGCGGTACCTCTGCCAGGACGGTGCGTACGTAGAGGGGATGGCCCTTCGTGTAGCCGTGCAGCCGCGTCACCAGCTCCGGTGTCACACGCACCGCCAGCAGCCGCCGGGCCAGCTGGTCGACTTCCTCCTGTCCGAGCCCGCCGACCTCGACCCGCACCGCCCGGTCGACGGACCGCACCAGCCGTGCCAGTGCCTCCATGCTCTGCTCGCTGTCCGTACGGGTCGCCATCAGCACGAGTACCCGGTCGGCCCAGAGCCGGCGCACCACGAATCCCAGCACCTGCGAGGAGAGCGGATCGGCCCAGTGCGCGTCGTCGACGACGACCGCGACCCCGCCCCCGGACTCCTGCAACGCACCCAGCAGCAGCAACAACTGCCCGCCCAGAGCGTGTGGCGAGACCCCCGCCGCGCCCGGTCGTGCCAGCAGCGGGAAGCGAGCCGTCAGATCCCGGTCCACCCGCCTCACCAGCTGGCTCAGCACACCACCGGGCAGATCGGTCTCCGAGGGATCGCCCACGGCCCACAGCACCGTGAAGTCCTCCAGCGAGGAGACCGCCCGGCGTATCAGGGCGCTCTTGCCGATCCCCGCCTCACCCTCGACGACCGCCAGCCACGCCTCGCCGCCGCGCACCTTGTCCGCACACGCCGCAAGCCGCTCGGACTCGGACCGCCGCCCGACGAAGACCTCACGTTCATCGTTCCCGCTCGCGTCGGACCCGCTGCCGGCCACGCTCATGTCTTGGTCTCCCCGGAGAGGTCGGATCGGTGCGTGCGCCGCGGGTGCGAACAAGATGATCTTATCGTCGACGCGGCTGTCGGGGCCGGGAGTTACGGATCGGCGGCTTCCACTCTCGCGCCGATCGCCGGTGACGGGGCTGACGCCCCTCTCCGCGCGGTACGCCGGACCCACCGGCCCCGCGTCGCGGTGATCGCGGGCCCGGCCCTGATCGCGGCGGGCCCGACCGCCGTGGCGCCTGGTGCCGGCGCCACGGCACCCGTGTGTGCGGTGCGAGAGCGCCACCCCTGATCCCCGCGGTGAGCGGGGATACCGTCGCCGGCCGTCCGGCGCGCTCCCCGGCCTCGTCGAAAAGGACCCTGTCGGTGCAATGCACCGCACCCGGGGCGAACTCGCCGAAGGCGTTCTTCCCGTCGGTCCGGCCGGAGCCCCTGATCCCGGCCGCGCCCCTCTCCCGCCTGCGCCGACGTCCGTCGAGCGACCCCGGAACGTGCGCTACCCATGACGGTGCCGGACACGCCGAGCGAGGGAGCCCCGGTGAAGGACGTACTGACAGGGCATCCCTCCGACCGCCTGCGCGCCGTAGCGTGGAACGCGTGGACGCCGGGAACGGAGCACAGGAGTTCCTCGTGTCCCGCAGAACACACCCCGTGGTTCTCCACGTCGCCCTCTCCACACCGGGCGAGGGCGTCGGCAACGAATGGCTCGAGCCCGTCACCGACGAGGTGTACGGCAGCCTGTCGAAGAACGGAGCGAACGCATGACCGTCCTGGACGAGACCTACGCCCTGTCCCACGGCGTCAAGATTCCCAAGCTGGGGCTCGGCACCTGGTTCATCGACGACGACAAGGCGGCCGAGGCGGTCCGCGCGGCCGTGGAGATCGGCTACCGCAACATCGACACCGCCCAGGCATACGGCAACGAACGCGGCGTCGGCGAGGGCGTTCGCACCGCCGGGGTGACCCGCGACGAACTGTTCGTCTCGACCAAACTCGCCGCGGAGATCAAGGACTACGACCGGGCGGTCCGAGCGATCGACGGCTCCCTCGAAAAGCTGGGACTGGACCGCATCGACCTGATGCTGATCCACAGTCCTCAGCCGTGGGACGACTTCCGCGGCGGCGACTACGCCGAAGGCAACCGCGAGGCATGGCGCGCCCTGGAGGAAGCCCATCGGGCCGGCAAGATCCGGTCCATCGGCGTCTCCAACTTCCAGCGGCACGACCTCGAGAACATCCTGTCGAGCGCGACCGTCGTCCCCCACGTCAACCAGTTGCTCGTGCACGCAGGCAACACTCCGTCCGAACTCCTGGCCTACTGCGCGAGCAAGCAGATCCTCGTCGAGGCGTACTCGCCCATCGCCCACGGCGCGATCCTGCAGAACGCCGAGGTCCGGTCGATGGCAGAGCGGTACGGCGTGTCCGTCCCCCAGCTGTGCATCCGCTACACCCTGCAGCTGGGCACCGTGTCGCTCCCCAAGACGGCGAACCCCGACCACATGCGCTCCAACGCCGAGGTGGACTTCGAGATCTCCGGCGACGACATGGACGTCCTGCGCGACCTGCGCGACGTGGACTACGGCGAGCACAGCGCCTTCCCCGTCTACAGCGGCAAGTGACCCCCGACGGGAGCACCCCGTGACGGCCCGACCCCATGGGCCCCAGCCCGGGACGCTCCTGCAGGATGTCGCCGGCCCTGTCGTCGGCCGTCGCGCGGCGTGCCCTGCGAGGGTGTCCCGTCGTTCGGCACAGAACGACGTGGACACCCTCGTTCTCGTCTCCGCAGGCACGCCGAGAACCACACCACCAGGAGGAACCAGTGTCCTGCCCGAACCCGCTCACCCCCGAGGAGACGCTCGCCGACGCGAAGAGGAGGCTGAGCCTCCCGCGCATCGTCGTGATCTGCGGCTCCACCCGCTTCATGGCCGAGATGACCGAGGCCGATCTGCGGGAGACCGAGGCCGGAAGGATCGTCGTCAAACCGGGCTGCGACATGAAGTCGCCGCACGAGCTCTGGTCCGATCCCGTCGAGGCCGAGGCGTTGAAGGTCCGCCTCGACGATCTGCACCGGGCGAAGATCCGGCTCGCCGACGAGGTGCTCGTGGTCGGCGACTACATCGGAGACAGCACCCGAGCCGAGATCGCCTACGCCCGGTCGCTGGGCAAGCCCGTGCGATTCACGCACCCCGAGGTCGATCCCGACGTCCGACCGCCCCTGCCCACGCAGGCAACACCGGGGAAGACAGGTGACGTTGCCGGGTGCGAATGAACCGATGGCTCATCAAGTCCCCTGCGCCGGGCGCCTGTCGCTCCCCTTTGCCTCCCTCGAATCCGGTTGACATCCAAGGATGGAATACCGGACTTTCGGTCGTGACCCACTGATGCGCCAGGGCCGGAGAGTTGGCACGGAGATGACTTTCAGCGACAAGGGAACGAAGCCGGCGGTGACGACCCTGTTGGCGGATCCGTCCAGCCGGCAAGGGCAACTGGCCCGCGTGAAAAGCGTGGTGGAACAGGTGCACATCGCGGGACGGGTCAAGGACCTGGGGGCGAAGGTCCAGTTCAGCTGGCCCGGGGTGTACTTCGAGGGCCGCTTCCGGGGTACCGGACTCGGGGTGGTCCTCGACTGCGCGGCCGCCGACTTCGACGTCCAGGTCGACGGGGTCACCGTCGCCACCCTGGTCACCCCCGGAGACACCACGTACTGGATCAACGGCCTGCGGGACGGCGAACACACGGTCCGGGTCGTCAAACGCAACGACACCCCGGGAGACACCAGCACCTTCGGAGGCTTCGTCGCCGCGCCCGGGGGCGCCGTACTGAGCAAGCCGGCGCCCCGGGACCGCCAGATCGAGTTCATCGGGGACTCCCTCACGGTGGGCTACGGCAATGTCTCGGGCACCCGCGACTGCGATCCCGAGCGGCTCAAGCGGAACACCAACACCGACGTGAGCCACGGAGCCCTCACCGCACGGAAGTTGGACGCCGATTACCAGATCAACGGTTTCTCCGGCTTCGGCATGGTCCGCAACGTCGCAGGCATCTGCCCGGACATCACGTACCGGACCTTCTACGACCGCGCCCTGTTGAACGTGGACGGCGACGTCTGGCAGAACCCGGGGACGTGGCGCCCCCGGATCGTGGTGGTCAACCTCGGCGCCAACGACTTCTCCGACCTCACCCCCGGCGAACCGTGGACGCCCGACAGCCTCGCGGCCGCCTTCCGCACCGCCTACGGCGAGTTCCTCCAGAACCTGCGGACGCGCTACGGAACCGGCACCCACCTCGTGGCCGTCGGCTTCGACAGGAACGCCGAACACGTGCGGCAGGTGGTCGAGGCGCGCAACGACGCCGGAGACAGCGGGGTCCACTACTGGTTCCTCGATCAGTCGGGCCTCGACTTCCTCGGATGCGACCGGCACACCTCGGCGCAGGACGACCGGATGATCGCCGACCGGCTCGCCCCGTTCCTCGGCAGGCTGCCGACGGGATGGTGAGGCGCCGTCGCATCGCCCGGGCGGGCAGCCGAGCGGTCCTACGGCGGTGAGCGGCTTCCTCCGCTCGTCCCGCACGGTTCGGCCGTGCAGCGAACTGCACCGCGCCTGATCGCGTCCCCGGAAGGGGCGTTGCGCCGGACCCGCGGGTGAGCTCGATCAGGGCGCCGGAAACGTCAGGCGCGGGACGGCTTCGTGGCCTGCTCGCCCGCCGCCCGCAGCCCCTGCGGCGTCTTCCGCGCGCCCCTCGCTACGAGGTGAGCAGGGGGTGGAGGGCGTGCAGGGACGGAGCGACGAAGTCCGCCTCCGCAGCCCGGAGTTCGGCGGCGCTGTGGGCGCCGGTGGTGACGCCGACGGCCGGTACGCCGGCGGCGTCACCACCGGCCACATCGAGCGGGTGGTCGCCGACGTAGACGGCGACGGCGCGGGCGCGCATCGCGTCCGCCTTGCCGGACCGCGCAGGCCGTCGTCGTCGAACGCCACGACCCGCTGCGGATGCGGCTGGTGCGCACACCGGACGGCATCCGGCAGAGCTTTCCCCCCGCCACGGCCGGGCACGCCTGGTTCGGCCGCTCCACGGTGACGCCGGACGAACTGGCCACCGCCGTAGCCGAGCGTGCCGGGCAGCGGCTCGACCTGTTCGGCACCGGGCCGCTCCGCGCCGACCTGCTGGCGGCCGCGCCGGACGACCACGTACTGGTCCTGACGGTCCATCACATGGCGGGGGACGCCTGGTCGGCCGGCGTCCTGTGGCGCGACCTGTGGACGGCGTACGCGGCAAACGCCCCGGACCCCGCGCCGCTGCGCACCGGCTACCCCCGGCTTGCCGACGCCCAAGCCGCGCACGGTACGGTGCCGATCCCGGCGCAACTGGCGCACTGGCGGAAGGTCGTCCGCGAGCCGCCCGGCCTGTGGCCTGCCCCCGGCTCCGCGCCCCCGCTCGCTCAGAGCGAGGACGGCTCGGGCGGTGCCCGGCTCGTCGCCGCCCGCCCCGGCCCCGACTTCCCGCGCCGCCTCGGCGCGTTCGCGCGCGCCGCCCGCGTCACCGCGGCCAGCGCCACCACCGCGCTGTGCCTGCTCGCCGTCGGCAGGGCGCTGGAGCAGCCCTCGCTGCTGGCCAGCTACCAGTACCACGGGCGCGACCGTGAGGAGGAGTGGGACCTGGTCGGCATGTTCTGCCGCCGCTTCCCCGTCCGCGCCGCCCTCGACGAGGGCACCGAACTGGGCGAGTTCGCCCGCCGGGTCCAGCGCGGGCTGGCCGAGGGTACGGCCCGCTCGGCCGCCCCCTTCACCCTGCCCGGTCTGCGCCGCCTCCTGGAGGACGAGCGGCCGGCGGACGTGCCCGCCGCGGCATGGCACCCGGGCCTGTCCCCGGTCACCGTCAACATCGTCCCCGGCCGGATTCGTGGCTCCCCGGCCGGCCGGACACCGGCGCCCGGGCTCACCGTCGAGCCCTACGCCGCAGCCGAACCGGGCCCCGAACCCGTCGCCCGCTACGCCGGGCAGCTCTGGGTGATCGCCACCACCGACCCCGAGCCAGTCTTCTACGCCGACTACGACCGCACGGCCGTCCCCGACACCGCAGCTCAAGAGATAGCCCGCCAACTCGCCCTGCTCACCTCGCTGTCCGGCGCGGGCGCGGCGAGCCGGCGGCTGGGCGACCTCCGTTGAACCGGCGTCGGCCCTGCCGCTGTCGCCGGTACCATCGGTGACGCCAATGACGGAATCCAGTTCGCTACGGAGCATGCATGCGCGATCAGTCCATCGGTGATTTCCTCCAGCAGCTGGCGGACCGCGTCCCGGCTCCGGGTGGCGGGGCGAGTGCCGCGCTGCACGCCGCCCAGGCGGCCGCCCTGCTCGGCATGGTGGCCCGCTACAGCGAGGGGCCGAAGTACGCGGAGCACGAGGCCGTGATCAGCCGCGTCCGCACCGAGACGGACGACGCGCGCGCACAGGCCCTGCAGCTCGCCGAGGACGACGCGGCGGCGTTCGGCGCGGTCGCCGCGGCCTACCGCCTGCCCAAGGCCACCGACGAGGAGAAGGCCGCCCGCTCGGCCGCCATCGCCGGCGCCCTGATCGGTGCCGCCGAACCGCCCGCCCGCACCGTCGAACTGTCCACCCGGCTGGCCGAGCTGGCCGAGCTGCTGCTCCCGGTCGGCAATCGCAACGTGCTCAGCGACGTCGCCGCCGCGGCCGAGGCCATCCGCGCCGCCGCCGTGACCGGCCAGGTGAACGTCGAGGTGAATCTCGGCGGCATCAAGGACGAGGCCGCGCGCACCGCGTTCGCCGCCCGGGCCGCCGCCGCCGACCACGTCGCGGCACGGGCCGCCGCCACCACCGCCGCCGTACGCAAGGAGATCAACCGGTGACCGCAGCCGTCCTTTCCGGCCGGGAACTCGCCGCCGCGATCCGCGCCGAGACCACCGAACTCGCCGCGAAGCTGGCCGCCCAGGGCCGGCCCGTCCGCCTGGCCGTGGTCAGCGCCACCGACGACGGGGCCAGCGCCTGGTACGTCCGCTCGATCGCCGGCGCGGCGGCCAAGTGCGGGCTGGTGTGCGACGTCGTCGACCTCGGCCCGCAGGCCACCACCACCGAGGTCCACGACACCCTGCGCCGCCTCAGCGACGACCCGCAGGTGCACGGCGTCATCCTGCAGACGCCGCTGCCCGCCGGCGCGGCGCTGGAGGACCTGGCGTCCGCCATCGCGCCCGAGAAGGACGTCGACGGGGCCAACCCGCTGTCACTCGGCCGGCTCGCCGCCGGGCTCCCGGCGTTCGCCCCGGCAACGGCCGAGGCCGTCGTCCGACTGCTGGAGCACCACGAGGTCGAGCTGTCGGGACGGCACGCCGTTGTCGTCGGCCGGTCCACCGTCGTGGGCAAGCCCGCCGCGCACCTCCTGCTCGACCGGGACGCGACCGTGACCGTCTGCCACTCCCGCACCGCCGACCTCGCGTCCGTCACCCGCACCGCCGACGTCCTGGTCGCCGCGGTCGGGCGCGCCGGCCTGCTCACCGCCGACCACGTCCGCGAAGGCGCCGTGGTGATCGACGTCGGCACCAACCCCACCCCGGACGGGGGCCTCGCCGGCGATGTCGACCCGGCCGCGGCCGAACGGGCCGGCGGCCTCACCCCGGTCCCCGGCGGTGTCGGCCCGGTGACCACCGCACTGCTGCTCCGGCACACCGTGCAGGCCGCCGAGGGCTGAGCCTGTCTCGAAAGTCCCGCAGGCGGTCCGCCGGACGCCCTTCAGCGCGTCCGGCGGACCGTTTCCTCCTGCCAGGCCCGCAGGACCCGTTCCTCCCGCTCGGCCGACAGCCACTCGGCGGTGCGCACCGCCCTGCCCGCCTTCTCCGCAGGGATCCGCCGCAGCCACGCCCAGGTGTCCGCCACCGTCTCCGCAGGCGGACGGTACCGCGCACCGGCCGCGATCCCCGCCCCCGGATTCACGTCGTAGATCCCGGCGCCTTCGCCCTCGGCAGGCACCCAGACGGGCAGCTCGGTCCACGGGACCACACCCGCGTCGGCCAGCCACGGCTCGTCGACACTCACCAGGCGGCCCGCACCTCCCGTCACCTCCGCACAGGCGTCCAGCAGGCCGCCCATCGTCGCGTGGCCGGCCGGGCAGCTCAGGTTGTACGCCCCGCCCAGCCCCTGTTCGGCAGCGTGCAGAATCCACTGCGCGAGATCGCGGACGTCGATGTACTGGACGCCCCGGCCGGGGTTGCCCGGTACCAGGACCGGCTCGCCTTCCGCGGCCGCCGCCATCCGCAGCAGCCACCTCGGCAACCGGCCCGGGTGCTCCCAGGGGCCGAGGACCAGGCCGGGACGCGACAGCAGCGCGCGCTCGCCCATGACCTCCACCACCGCCCGCCCGACGAACACCGAACCGCCCAGGACCAGCAGCCGCACCGTGGACCATCCCCCCGTGGACAGCGTCGGCGCGGACGCTACTCTGCCATCCCGGCGGGGGACAAGGAGCCCTGGCCGAGTGCCGTGCGCAGCGCGGCAGACCGCCGCGGCGAAGACGTCCACGTCGGCGAACGCGGCCTGGAAAAAGGTCCGTTCGAGGCGTGCACAGCCGGGCGGGGGGTGCGTGCTCGCCTTGGATCGAGGTGCGGAGGCATCAGGCCTACGTCGAGGGCACCGGAGCGATGCGGTGCACGAATTCGATTCCAGCGAAGACATTCTCGAACAGCCGGAACCCGCCGCCGGGATCGTCGGTCTGCACCCGCCCTCCGGCGCTACCAAGAGTCACCGGCCGGGTGAAGACCGTGCTCGGGAGAACCGTCGGCTCTGCCCCGCCGCGACTCTCCGCTCTTCGGCGAACGCGGTCGAGTGCGGCGGACAGGGAGGAACCAGCGAGGCTCCTGAGCTGACGAGTCGAGACTTCGAGCGTCCCCCCAACAGCACGGGTGCCTCGTGCGTTGTGGCCTCACCACCGTCACCCCATCGGTGGCGGCCACTGTGAGAACGCTCATTGAAAGCTCAGCCGATGAGGGTGGGAAGGGTCGGTCGGGCAGGTGTGTACGCGCATCAGGCCGCGCCCCAGATGGACACCGACCGGGGCGATCGCATGGAGCGGGTTGTCGGCGTCTCGGTCTTCGACGGGCAACCAGCTGCGCGAGGCGCCGTCGCATTCCCACGTGTCCACGGTGAGCAGCGGCGGCATCGCCGCCCCGCACAGTGGGCAGTTGACCGGTGCGGGATCGGTGAGGTGCCAGGACGCGTAGCCTCCGACTTTCCAGCCGGGTGCGATCGAGAGGTCGCTCTGGTAGTCGATTTCCTCCGGTTGTTCGGCTCTGGCCGCGGCCATGGCCGCTTCGTACTCCTCGTACGTCGCGTAGCCGACCGGCGAGGAGGAGTTGTCCATGTCCCCGTTGTCGATGTCCCCTTCGTCGTCGAGGAGACCTTCTTCCCATGCGGAGATCTCCTCTTGGAGTTTCTCCTCCAACAGTCCGAGGTATTCGTGTTCCACGACCTGCTCAGGGTGGACGACGCACATGTTCGGCACGCATTCCGTGCGGCCGACCACTGGAGGTTCGGGCTGCGGTGAGAGCACGGGGACGGCGCTGACGTCTGCGGAGCGTCGCCAGATGAGCATCACATCGATCGTGCGGTCGGGCCCGTGCACCTCGAAGGGGCACCAGAAGACCTGCAACAGGTCGTGTCCTTCCTGCCCGTCCAGATCGGGGACGTCGGCGGCGAGCAGTTGGGCGACAGCCAGCATCGGCAGGGGTGCGTCGTCACGCAGTTCCGGGAAGTGATTGCCGACTGCCATGCCGTCGAGCAGCCGCCGCTCGTCCTCGGAGAGTTCGCGTCCCGAGGCGTCTTCCTCGATGCGACGTCGCAGTCGTACGTCGGCGAGGAGGTGGCCGGTGCCCTTCGGGTGTCCGGCCGTGCAGACCGGCCACGGTTCGTCGGCCGGCCACAGGAGGGGGCCCGCCACCGAGCTCTCCTGGGCCGTGGGCGTGCCGTGCCGGGGGTGCAGCCGGGTGGCTGTGCGCCGGTGGGCCGCCAGTGCGGGGAAAAGGGCCTCGACGTCGCAGGGACGTCGCGGGGTGGTGCGGGACATGAGTGTGCCTTCCCGGTTGGTGACGACTGCGAAGATACGGGCGTCGACCGCATCGTCATTCGGGTACCGGCGCTCGCATCGCCGAGGCAGTGCGAGCCCGCATCGCGAACGGAACCATCCCCCGGACACACCTCTGACCGCTGATCTTGCCTCAGAGTTCCACATCTGCGCCCGCACGGTGAGTAATGCCCTTCGGCCCTTGGCGGAGGAAGGGCTGCTGAAGACGCGCCGTGGCTTCGGCACCACCCTGGCTCCGCCGGCAACCGCGTGTGCAGGTCCTGCAACGCCGTTGCAGACAGGGGCAGTCAACCGTCCGTGAGAGCCGGTCCGTGGTGCGCTCGTACAACCCGGGAGGCAGCGTGTTGCGCATCCACCCCAAGAAGCGCGAAAGCGCTGGCAGCCCACGGCGCCGCCGGGCATGCTCGACTGCCCGGATGCTCCATTTCACGTTCTCGTACGGCCTCTCATGCACCACTTCGCAGAGATGAGGAACGAATGAGTATCGCAGCTGGCCTCGGAACCCCCGCGAACCGGCTTTTCGCCGCCCTGCGCGCAGCACTGGACAGCGGGACGCCGACCACTACTGAAGTCGCCGACCGACTGCTTCTCTCCCCGAGCCTGTTGCGGAGGCACCTGGAGCGTCAGTACAGCGACCGGATCGGACGCCTGCGGGTCACCGGCACCCTGGACCGGCGACTCGTGCTGATCGAACGTACGGACCGGAGATGGGTGATCGCTGACCTCTCCGGGCAGCCCCACGCGTCCCGCCGCTGGCCCGAGTGGCTGACCGGGCACATCACGATCGAGAACCCGGACTCGTGGATCTCCCGCGCGGAAGTGGACGATTACGCCGCCCACCGGTTCACGCGGCCCCGCGTCCTGGTGACCGCCCTGTATCACCCGGAGTACTTCCCGCTGCCGCGGTTTCCCCTGGGAATCAGCGACGTGGCCCGCGCCGTCCGTTCCACGCTCATCGGCGACGTCGACCTTCGTGACATGCAGCTCGGTGTCACTCTGGCCGAACTCCTCGATCAGGTCACCGCCGACAGCCCGGACATCCTCGGGATCTCGGCCACCTTCGGGCAGCACGACCTGATGACCGAGCTTCTCGACATCACCTACCGCTTGCCCAGTCCTCCGCTCGTGGTCGCCGGCGGGAGCCTGACGGCCCGCAACGAGGGACTTCTGCTGAAGACCTACCCGGAGTTATTAATCGCCAGAGGAGCTGGCGAACCGACGATCAAGGATGTCCTCAGGTATTGGCACGGCGATATCCGCCTCGACGAGATCCAGGGCATCGGCTACAACGGCGGCTCACGCGGCACCGGGGTGCTGGGCATCGCCCGACGCCGGACGGCCAAGCCGGTCAGCAGTTCGCAGGACGAGATCTTCCCCGAACTCGATCTCCTGCCGGCGACTCTGGAAGTCCGGGGAGTCGGACAGGCCGAGACCTCCCGCGGGTGCACGAACTTCTGCTCGTTCTGCCCCCGCGGCCACAAGGGGCAGTGGCACGGCGCCGAACCGGAGCTGTTCCCCTGGTTCCTGGGCGCCGTCGGCCAGATCTACGACGACTTCCCGCACGTGTCGCGAACGCTGTACCTGGTGGACGAGGAGTTCATCGGACGCGGCCTCGACGCGGTGCCCCGGGCCCTGGACATGGCCCACACCCTGCACGACGCCGGGTTCAAGTGGGAGACCAGTTGCCGCATCGACCAGGTCACCAGGCCCGATCGCGACCGGGCCTGGCACACCGAGCGCGCCACCATGTGGCGCACGCTCCAGGACCGGGGCCTGCGGCGCTGCCTGTTCGGCGTCGAGTCGGGCGTCGACTCGATCCTGACGCGCTTCAACAAGGAGACGACGGGCGAGCAGAACGCCCAGGCGATCCGGACCCTGTCCGCGCTCGGCGTCCCGACCCGGTTCACGTACATATCCTTCGACCAGCTCATGACGCCGGAGGAACTGCGGGCGACGTACGAGTACCAGGGCCGCACCGATCTTCTGCTCCGTCCACTGCCGGACGTACCGGTGGAGGAGATCGTCGAGGGGGTTCAGGACCCGCAGTGGGTGGCGGCGCACTCGACCGGCCGGCCCTTCCACAGCGCGATCTCCTACATGCTCGTCAGCATGGAGTGCTTGATCGGCGCGGCGTACACCCGGCAGGCGTCGGCCGCCGGACTGACCGGTGAGGAGCGACCGTCGATGGGCCGGGTGGACAGCCGGTTCGCGGACTGGCGGATCGGCGTGGCCAGCGAGTGGGCCCAGCTGTGGGTGGACCGGAACTTCGCACTGGACTACACCTTCAAGTCCCTGGAGAAGGTCCTCGAAGGCACCCCGTGGCAGGCGGTGCGCGGCGCCCGCGTGGTTCTCAAGGACGCCGCGTACACCGTCTTCGGACATCTTCTCCGCTCGATCGAGGACACCCCCGTGGCCATCGGCGCCTACAGCGGTACGACGGCACTGTCCACCCGTCTCCGCGGTCTGCTGGACGTGGAGATCGGCGGGCTGAGGGAGCGCATGGCCGACGTGACCGGTGAAGTGACTCGCGCTCTTCCCCGCGAGCACGCGCAGGTCCTTGAATACGAGCACCGCCGCTGGCAGCAGGCCGATGACTGGCGGTCCATCAACGCCAGTGACCCGTGCGGAACCTGAACACCTCGGCGACGGAGGCACGTTGTGTCCGAAACGCATTCCACAGCACCTGGCGGCAGAACCACGCTCCCCGGAGGGAAGACGGTCTCCCGCCTCGGGATGGGCTGCTGGCCCATCGGGGGTCCGGCTGACAACCTCGGCATGCCCATGGGCTGGAGCACCGCCGAGGACACCCGCTCCCTCGACGCCTTGGCGCGAGCCTTCGAGCTCGGCGCGAACCTGTTCGACACCGCCGACGTGTACGGGCACGGCCACTCCGAGCGCCTTCTCGGCATCTTCCTGAAGGACGTCCCGCGCGAACAGGTCGCGGTGACCAGCAAGGTCGGGTACTTCGCCGGCGAGTTCGAGAACGCCTACGCTCCGGCGCACATGCGGGCCCAGCTGGAGAAGACGCTCACCCACCTCGGGACCGACCATCTCGACGTGTACGCCCTGCACAACGCCAACTTCGGCCCGGACGACGTCCACCTGGAAGCCGCGGTCGAAACGATGCGCGCCTTCCAGGCGGAAGGGCTGATCAAGGCCGTCGGCATGCGAGGGCCGCATCGGTACGCCCCCGAGCGGCGGGAGGCGGCCCCGGCCGGCAAGGCGGACAAGCACGCCCGGTTCCGCCGCCACTTCGCCGCGGTCCGGCCCGACATCCTCGCGGTCCGGGACAACCTCCTCACCCCCCAGGACGCCACGGCCGGCATCCGCGAGTTCGCCGCCGAGCACGGCGTCCCCGTGATCGTCAACAAGTCGCTCGGACAGGGACTGCTGACGGGCAAGCACACGCCGGGCCGACCGCCGGTCTACGGTGCGGGCGACCACCGCCTGCGCAAGCGGTGGTTCGCAGCGCCGGCCCTGGACGTGCTTCAGGACCATCTCGACCTGATCCGCACGCGCTACGGCGCCGGGCAGGTCGACCTCGTCCACGTCGCACTGCGCTACCTGCTCCAGCGGTGGCCGACGGCCGTCGTCCTGACCGGCTTCACCAACGCCACCCAAGTCGAGCAGAACCTCACCACCCCCGGCGATCCGCTCACCGCCGAGGACATCGTGTACCTCGCCGAGGTCGGGAGGCGGGCGCAGGAAGCGCTCGACGCCACGGGAGAGGTCTTCACCGACGAGTCCGCGTGATCGTCACCGTCCTGGGCCCCCGGAGGCCGGGGGCCCATGAGAGGAAACGCATGCTGAATCAACCGTTCCTGGTCCTCGAAGGTCCCGACGGGGCCGGCAAAACCACCCTCGCGCGCAAGGTCGCAGCCACCCTCGCGTCCCGGGGAGTGCAGTACCTGAGCCGCCGCCAGGTCTCCACCGCCTCCGCCTACGCGGCGACCCTCATGAGACCGATGGCACAGATGCTGTGGCACAGCGGCGACGCGACCGATCTGCCCGACCACTTCTGGGCGCACCTCCAGTCGTCCTGGTTCACCGCCCACGGCGAGCAGGTCGTCGCTCCCGCTCTGGAGGACGGCCCGGTGATCGTGGACGGCTGGTACTACAAGCTCGCCTCCAAGCTCGCAGGTCAGGGCTGGGCGGAGTACGAGATCGATCAACTCTTCGCGAAGGTCCGCACCCCGGACCACGTGATCATGCTGCGCGTCGAACCGGAACAGCTCTGGGAGCGGCGCTCGGAGGACCTGCGGCCGGCCGAACTCGGCATGCACGGCGCCTATCCGGAACTCGGCGAGGAGTCGTTCCTCGACTACCAGGGGCGCGGCCTGGAACGGCTCGTCGCGCTCTCGCGCCGGCACGGATGGACCGTCCTGGACGTCCCGGCCGGCGAACCCGAGGACGAGACGGTCCAGCGGCTGGTCAGCATCATCGAGGACCTTCTCGGCGTGGGCGGAAAGGGCCCGGAGCAGATCCCGGCGTACACGTGGCCGCACGTCGACCACAGCCTCCGCGACGCCGTCGACCGCCAGCTGACCCGGTCGCTCTCCGATCGCGACGCCGGCGGCGTCATCGGCGAGTTCGAGGCCCGGTTCGCCGACTTCGTGGGGGCACGTCACGCCATCGCCTTCTCCTCGGGGACTGCCGCGCTCCACGCGATGTGCGTGGCCGCCGGTCTGGCCGAAGGGGACGAGATCATCGCGCCGGCCTACACGTTCTTCGCCACGGCCACCCCGTTCGCGTACGAGGGGGTGAAGGTCGTCTTCGCCGACGCCGACCGCTTCGGGAACCTCGATCCGGCCCGTCTCCCGGAGCTGGTCACCGACCGGACCCGGGCGGTCGTCGTCACCCACATGTGGGGCATCCCGTGCGACATGACGGCCATCGCCGAGTTCTGCACGGCCAGAGGACTCCTGCTGCTGGAGGACTGCTCGCACGCGCACTTCGCCTCCTGGCGAGGCCGACGCGTGGGGACCTACGGGCACATGGCCGCGTTCTCCACCAACCAGAAGGCCATCACGACCGGCGAGGGCGGAGTACTGGTCACCGACGACGACCGCTACCGAGACCTCGCACTGCTGCACGGCCACTACAACAAGCGGTGCTTCAAGGAGATCGACCCCGAACAGCCGTACTTTCCGTACGCGCTGACCGGTATGGGCCTGAAGTCCAGGGCCACGACCGTGGGTGCGGCGATCGGACTCGACCAGCTCGCCAAGGCGAACGCCATCGAGGCCCGGCGGCGGGACGTTGCCGACGCGTTCGCCACCGTCCTCAAGGACAACCCGGTCGTCTCGCCGGTCGTGGTCGACCCCCAGGACGGGCAGCACGGCCTCTACGTGATGGGGCTGCGCTACCACCACGAAGCGGCCGATGTGCCGATCGACGTCTTCGTCGACCGGCTCACCTCCGCCGGTGCCGACTTCGACATCCCCGGATCCACCGCGGTCGTCGCCGGGGAACCCCTCTTCCACCGTCCGGCTCGCACCGCACCATGGGCCGCGTCCCCGGTGTCTGTCCCTGTCTTCCCCGGTGCTGAGGCGTTCATCGGCTCGTTCTTCAAGACCCCTTTGTGGGGCTTCCCCGGGGACGAGGCGGCGGTGGCCCACCACCTGTCCGTCCTCGCCCGGACGGCCGCGGAGGCAGCACGGTGATCCCCGGTGCCCGCTCGCTCGGCGTCGCCGCCGATGACGGCGACCTGATCACGGCCGGCTCCCTGTCCGCCCTGCGGGCCGGGTTCGTCCGACAGGCCCCGCCCCTGCTCGCGGGACGCCTCAGCCTCGGCTTGCCCGCTCCCGTGCTCGTCGCCCGGCCGGCGACGGCGTCCGGGAACGTGCGCGCCCAGACCCGTGCGTGGCTCTCCGGCCGTATCGGCCACCACTACGCCTCCGATCCGGCGGAGGAAGCCCTGCTGCATGCTGTGGAGACCTCCGCCCTGGTCCGGCCTCCCGTACCGAAACGCGTGGCCACGGTCGATGCCGAGCTGGCAGAGCTGTACCTGTGGCTGTGCCGCCACTGGATCGGCATCACCCGTGCCACCGCCGACCCTCGCTACCTGAACGCCGCTCTGAAGCTCCTCGCGGTCTGCCTCACTGCCCCGGTGCCCCCGACCTCGCTCGCGGTCGCCGTGCTGTCGCAGGCGCTGGAAACCCTCGACACGCTGCCGCGCCCCCGACCTGCCCGACTCCCCGCGGCGACCCCGGTAGCGGAGCGTCCCGCGCCGACCGCGCGGGACGGTCGTATCGCGGTGATGGCCGGTGCCGACTCCAAGGGCCTCCCCTTGTTCCTGGACGCGGCGCGAACGGCCGGGTTCTCCGTCGCCGGGGTAGTCCTGCACCAGGACAGAGGCGGGAGTCCCGCTCCGGACAGCGTCTACGCCTCGGCGTGGTACCCGTCCCCCCGCCAGGCCGCGGTCTTCCCCGCCGGCCGCGCAGCCTTGGTGGACGCTCCCGCAGCACCTACCGTCCGAGTCGCCCACCGCGACTGGCCGAACGCCGCCGCAGCACTGACCGAGTGGAAGACAGACCTTCTCGTCCTGATCGGCATGGACGTCGTGCCCGCCACCGTGCTGGACGCCCCGCGCACCGGCACCGTCAACGCGCACAACGGCGCCCTGCCTGCGTACCGGGGCATGGACGCCGTCGCGTGGGCCGTCCTGGCGGGCGACCGCCCGGTGTGCAGTGTCCACACCGTCACCGAGGCGGTCGACGCCGGCGACGTTCTCGCCCAACGCGAAGTGCCCGCCGATTCCCCCGACCTCCGGCAGGCCGTGAAGGACGCGCAGATCAGCCTTCTCACCGAGGTGTGTGCCGGCTTCGCCCGGTCGGGAGAGCTTCCCTCAGGGCGGCGGCAGCACGGTACCGCCCGCCGGTTCTACCGCATGCACCCCGCGCTGCGGCGCCTCCTCGACACCACCTACTCACCCGGAGCCCCGCGATGACCTCCCGTATTCTCCCTTCGCTCCACCACCTCGACTGGAACGACCTCCCCGCGGTCACGGCCGCGGCGGAGAGGGCGTTCGCCACCCTGACCGACGCGCGCTGGAGTCTGGTCGTCCATCTCCTCCGCCAACTGCCCGGTGACGCAGCGCTGGTGGACATGTGCGAGAGCTACGACTTCATGGACAAGCTCGTCCTGCACGACGACCCCGAGCACGGCTTCCGCGTTCGCCTGCACCGCTTCCGCGCGGGCTACTTCGACCGTCCGCACAACCACCGTTGGCCCTTCGCTTCCGCCATCCTCGCGGGTTCCTACCGGCACACGCAGTACGGCTCCGACGGAGACTTCGAATCCGCCTCGGCGGAGAACTTGCGGCCACTTCAGATCCGCACCGAAAACGTCGGAGACTGGTACGTCCTGGACCACACCGCCGTACACTCCGTGACCGCGGAGGCGGGAACCATCTCGCTCGTCCTGCGCGGACCGGCGGCCAAGGACAGCTTCCGCATCATCGACGCGCCCACCGGCAGTTCTTTCGTCGTCAAGGGCGCGAAGTACGAGAGCGAGAAGGAACGTGCCGACAAGCGGATGACGGTGGCGCGGCTCACCACGAGCATCACCGACATCCTCGACGACCGCCCCGCAGCCTGACCACCGGAAAGGACCCCGAGGATGACCGACCAAGACTTCCTGTTCGGCAACACCGAAGTCGTTGGCGACGACGTCGCCCGACGTGAATTCCGCTTACTCTCCTGGAACATGGCGAGCCCCTCGCTGGAGCGCGCCCGCCGCCAAGTGGACTGGCTGTACGAGACCGAGCGGAACGTCATCGTCATGACCGAGGTGAAGATCGGCGACGGGAGCCGCCACCTCACCAAGGAACTGGAGAGCAGCGGCTTCACGGTCACCCAGCCGCGCACGGGACCGGACGACCGCTACGTGACCTTGGTCGCGACCAAGGGCTTCCAGGTCCGTTCGGTACCGCTCTCCTTCGAAACACCCCGCCTCGTGGCCGCCCGCCTGACCACCCACTTCGGCGACCTGGACGTCATCGGCCTGTACTCCCTGACCAACGGCATGTCCGCCGAGAGCAGCCAGAACCGCAAGGCGTTCCAGGAACAGGTCGTCCAGGCGCTCCGGCTCAGGCTCACGGGTGAGCCGGACGTCCCGGTCCTCATGACCGGTGACTACAACATCCTGGAGCCCGGCCACCAGCCACCGTGCAGCCTGTTCGAGGAGCACGACTACGAGTTCTACCGGTCCCTGATCGCGCTCGGCCTGATCGACGGCTACCGCCGCGTCCAGCCGGACGGCCGCGACCTGACCTGGTACGGCCCGCAGGGCGGCCAACTGCTCGACTACGCGCTGATGTCCCCGAGGGCCGCAGCGCGGCTGACCGAGTGCGGCTTCGACGACCACGCCCGGTCCTCCGGCCTCAGCGACCACGCAGCACTTGTGCTGACCGCCCGGTAACGGTCCTACCCGGCGTCCGAGTCCTGTGGCCACGGCAGCTTCCGCAAGGCCGGCCACACCTCCATCCACCGCGCGGCTTTGTCCTCGTACACCTGGCGAGGAGCGATGGTCACGGGACTCGGACGCAGCACCCCGTTGAACAAGTCCTCGAACCCATGGGTGGTGTGGATGCTGAGCACCCCGTCCTCGTTCAGGTTCACCGCGACGCAGCAGCACGTCGCCGCGAAGCTGCTGATGGCGTGCGCGAGGCTCGAATACTGCGGGATGTCCTTGCCGTACTTCCCCCCGTACCAAAGGTGAACGCGCGCCTGGTTGCGCGGCTCGACCTCGACGCCCAGATCCTCGCAGGCGTTCAGGCACTTCTTGATCACGAGATCTTCCGCCTCGTACGACAGATCAGCCGGGTCGTAGAAGAACAGGTCGTGATCTCTGATGCCGTGGTTGAGATCCTCGCGGCCGGCGGCGGCGTTCCACACGGTCTGGAACAGGGAGCCCGCAGTCAGGTACCAGGGCGGTAGATCAAGGGGGGAGAGCCGCTCCAGCACGGCGGTGATGGTCGGGTTCCGCATGACCGTGCTGGCGAACGCCAACGCCTGCTCCTCGGGAGGGGCGCCGGCAAGTTCGTGCAGATCGGATGCGGAGAAGGGCATGTTTGAGAGGTCGCTTCGACGGACCTCGAAGTCCTGGGCAAGCACCTGCCCGACCATGCCACATGGGGCTGCCGTGACGCAGCGGATCACTGGGAAGCCGCGAGTGCCGCGTCGGAAAAGGTCTGAGTGCCATGGGACGGCCACCCGACCACCGCAGCAGCCGCCTGCGCCTCGCGGACCGCCCCGCCACCAGCAACGCGCTTGATCAGACCTACGCGAAACCACCTCGGTGCGCGTGCAGTTGTTTCTGACAGAGCTCGACCTTGTCGGGGGATGCTTCGCTCGCCCGTTCGGGTAGTGATCCTGGACCCTACGCGCGAACCAAGCCGATCGAGGTCATCACGACCACCAGCACGATGATCGACCTGGAGGCCCCGGCCGCCACGTTCTTCACCAGACCGCGCTCACGGGCCCGCTGCTCGGCTGAGTCCTCTCGGTGGCCCCGCGCCGCCAAAGGAACCCGTCCGGAAAGCGTCGTCGGCCCGGCCCGCGCGACCCCGGCCCGCGCGACCCCGGCCCGCGCGACCCCGGCCAGGCGCGTGCGGTGGGCCGGGCCGGGGTCGCGCCGATTCGGTTCACTCCCCGGCGGGCACCAACTCCGGCGGAACGAAACCTGCTTCACCCAACCGCCGCCACAGCGCGTCCGGGACCCGGAACCGCGACGCCGCCGCGTTGGCCGTGACCTCGGCGGCCGACCGACAGCCGACGACGACCGACGCGACGGCCGGATGCAGGAAGGGGAACTGGACCGCTGCCGCGGCGAGCGGCACTCCGTACTCCGCGCACAGGTCGCGGCACCGCCGCGCACGGGCCAGGTCCCGCTCCGGAACGGGACGGTAGTTGAACATCGCGCCGGGGGAGGGGTCGGCGAGGAGACCGGTGTTGAAAACCCCGCCGACCACCACCGAGGTGCCGGTCCTCAGGCACAGCGGCAACAGTGTTCCCAGCGCGTCGTGGTCCAGGAGCGAGAACCGGCCCGCGACGAGGACGACGTCCACGTCGAACTCCGCCACGTACGCGGCGAGCGGCGCACTGTTGTTCATGCCGAACCCGATCGCCCGTACCAGTCCTTCGTCCCGCAGACGGCGCAGCGCCGGGTAGGCCGTGCGCCGGACCTCGTCCGGGAAGGCGTCGGGGTCGTGCAGATAGAGCACGTCGACCGACGAACGGCCCAGGCGGTCCAGGCTCGACTCCAGGGAGGCGCGGATACCGGCCTCCGTCCAGTCCGTGACGACCTCGCCCGGCGAACCGTCGGGGTTCGGCCGCAGCAGCCAGCCCGTCTTGGTGGAGATCAGCGGCGCCGTGACGCCCGCCGGAGCCAGCAGGCGGCCGAGCCGGTCCTCCGCCTGGCCGTGCCCGTAGCGCGGTGCCGTGTCGAAGTAGGTGATCCCCTCGCGGGCCGCGGCCTCCAGCACGGCCACCGCGTCCGCCTCGGACACCTCCTCGAACAGGCCTCCCAGCGGGGCGGTTCCGATGCCCAGGCGGGGTAGGTCGAAGGGCAGCCGGACGGTCATCGCGCCTCCTGGCGGAACGGGGTGGCGCAGGTGGGGCGGGCGCCGCGCAGGGTCATCGTCAGCTTCAGCCTCACCTGGGTGCCTCCGGGCAGTTCCACGCGGCAATGGGGGCCGCCCACCTCCTCGACGGGACCGTCGTCGACCTGCGCGGTGTGCAGGATGTGTTCGGCGAAGGAGCCCGCCTGCACCACCAGCGAGCGCGCGGTACCACCGAGGTTGACCAGGTCCACGACGGTGCGCTCGGGGCGGATGTCGGAGACGAGTGCCACCACCTCCTCGGGAAGGCCGGGGCGCTGTCCGGCCGCGTCCCAGTAACGCAGGTGCATGTGGGTGAGGCCCCCGTTGTAGAGCACCTGGGGGGAGCCGGTGGTCAGCTGCAGCAGCGCCTCGGTGACCACGGGGTTGAGGTTCTGCCAGTGGTGGATGTCGAGGATGCCGGGGCCCACAGCCGGGTCCACCGGGTCGTTCTCGATGGCCTCGACGCGTGCGGCGCAGGAGTCGAGGGCGCTGCGCAGCATGCGCTCGGGGAAGCCCGGATTCCGGCCCCGCAGGAACTCGTACCACGGCTCCTCGTGGCCTGCCTCGTCCTTGATGCGCTGGGTGTGCACCGCCGTCCAGTCCCAGTTGGCGCCGGCGCGCAGCCGCTCGATACGTTCCTGATCCGCGTCCTCCCGGCTGAAGTGCCATAGGGAGAGCGGCAGTTGGCCTGGCATCACCGTGAAGTCGAACCAGCCGTCGTCGTTGTGCCGCTGCGGGACCATCAGCGTGCGGTCGGCGTCCATCGCGTCCAGATGCGGATCCCAGCGTTCTCCCAGGGTGCCCCGGTCGTCGGCGCCGCGCTGCTCACCCTGCCGCAGGACGGCGTCGAGCGGGTTGCGGGCCAGGTCGAGGTAGGCCGGGTCGCCGGTCAGCAGGGCCGCGTTCGAGGCTCCTACGAGGGTGGCGCTGCCCACCGGGGAGAGGCCGTGCGGCCAGGACCAGCCGTAGTGCGCGCCGTACCACCGGCCGCCCAGGTACTCGCCCACCTTGCCGCTGAGGCCCGCGTTGTCCGGCACGACGTCGTGTCCGTCGAGCCGTTCCCGCCAGGCGCCGACGTACTCGCTCACCCAGTCCGCGTAGCGCTGCTCACCGCCGAGGAGGAAGGCGTTCGTGGCCAGTCCCGTCGCGGCCAGATTGACGATCGTGTCACCGCGCCCCATCCGGTCCCACATCGCACGGCCGTAGGAGCGGGCGCGCTCGGGGTCGGCCGCGAGCTGGTCGAAGGAGGTGACGTCGTCCATCGCGTCGAGCGGCAGCCCGTACGGGCGCAGAGCGAGGCTCCACGGGAAGTACGGCTCCTCGTCGCTGAATCCCTCGCGCGGCCCCGCCGATCCGTTGTGCGGTGCGCGCACGACCCGGTGATCCGGATCGTAGTTCGGGCCGCCAGGAAGATAGAAGTCGGCGAAACTGCTGGCCAGTTCACGCAGTCGACGGTCATGGGGGTCGGCCAGGCACAGGCCGTAGAAGAGCAGCAGGCCCTCGCCCTGGTGGAACCAGTCGTATCCGCGCTCCAGCCCGCCCCGGAGCATGCCCATCTCGGTGAGCTGCGCGGACACGCCGCTCCAGTGCCGCCGCGCCGCCGTCAGGAGATCCGCGCTGCCGCCGAGGACGTACAGCGTGGGCCAGTTGAAGAACGGCTCGTAGAAGTCGTCCACGCCGTCACGGCCGTCCGGGCCGACGCCGAGCGTGTCCCGGAAGACGAGGCGGCCGTCACCCTCGGTGTAACGGTCGGAGAAGAGCCGCCAGGCTCTGTCCTGAAAGGCGAACAACTCCCGCTGGAGCGCGGCCCAGCGAGGCACTTCGGTCAGGGTGCGGGTCGCCCGGAGACGGGGACCGGGCACGGCGCCGGCCGTCATATCCCCACCCCTGTCACCGTGTTCGAGCCACTGGTCCGTCGGTCCCTGGACATCAAGAACATCCGCCCTTCACAATCGACCATCGATAGCCGATGGTTAGACTCACCGGCGCGAGTCGGCCTGTCAATACTCGGGAACGGCACCTCAGGAGGATCCCGACCGTGATCGACTGCCATGTGCACCTGTGGGACCCGGCGCTGGGATTCCCATGGATCCACCCGGGAAGCGTCCATGACCGGGCGTTTCGCATCGAGGACCTGGAGGCGTCGACGGGGGACGCCGCCCCGACCGGCGCGATCCTGGTCGAGGGGTCCCGCGGCGACGCCGGCGAGACGCTTGACCTGCGCGCATGGCGGACCAGCCGCCCCGACCTCGTCGCGGGGTACGTGGGAAATCTGCACGTCCACGGCGACGGCGGCCCCCGGCGCTTCCGCGCCCTGCTGCACGATCTGGGCGACACCCGCCCGAACGGCATGCGCCTGGGCGGTGCGAACTGGGCGGACTGCCCGGAGTCCGCCCGTGCGCTGGTGCCGGAACTCGCCTCCGCAGGGTTGGTGTTGGAGCTCAACCTGGGATCCGGGGCACTCCGGTCGGCGGCCCGGGTGGCCGCCCGGCATCCGGAACTCACCGTGGTCGTCGACCATCTCGGCAACCCGCCGAACCTCCGCCTCGACCCCGGGGAGTGGTACCGGGACCTGGAGCGGGCCGCCTCGGCGCCGAACGTCGTCGTCAAGATCTCCGGCCTGCTCACCCAACAGCACGGCGTGCCGCCGGAACGGATCGCGGAGCTGGTCAGGCACGTGGTGGGTGGGCTCGGCCCCGACCGGTGCCTCGTCGGTTCCGACTGGCCGATCTGTCTGTCGCGCGGCAGCCGCGCCGACTCCCTGGAGCTCTCCTGCCTCGGGCTCGACCACCTCCCGGACGACGAGCGCCGGCGGATCCTGCACACCAACGCCGTCCGGGTGTACGGACTTCGAGGCTGACACCCGGCCTTCGCGGTGACGCCGTCCTTCGTGGTTGACACCCGTCGGAGCACCTTGATTCGATTCCCTCGATGATCGATAGACGATGAAAAAATCCTCGGGCCGGCCGGCCCGACTTCGACGATGCGGAGATGCGACATGGCCTTGTTCGACCTGCCCCTGGAGGAGCTGGAGCGGTACCGCCCGGTTCTGGACGAGCCCGACGACTTCGACGCGTTCTGGCGCGAAACCCTGGACGAACAGCGGGACTTCGCTCCCACCGTGACGTTCGAACCGGTCCACAACGGTCTCGCCACCATCGACACGTACGACGTGACGTTCGCCGGATACGGCGGGCACCCCGTACGCGCCTGGCTGCACCTGCCCGTCACCCGCTCCGGGCCGCTGCCCGCCGTCGTGGAGTACCTGGGATACGGCAGCGGACGCGGGGCCCCGCACGAGAAGCGGCTGTGGGCCTGCGCGGGGTACGCGCACTTCGTGATGGACACCCGGGGACAGGGCGCCGAGACGCCCGACCCCGACCCGGCCTCCGGCGACATCGCCGCGCCCGGCTTCCTGACCCGCGGGGTGCTCGACCCGCGGCGCTACTTCTACCGACGGCTCTACACCGACGCCGTCCGGGCGGTGGCCGCCGTACGCACGCATCCCTCGGTCGACCCCACGCGCGTCACGGTCACCGGAACCAGCCAGGGCGGCGGCATCGCACTGGCCGCGGCGGGCCTGGTCCCGGACCTCGTGGCCGTCATGCCGGACGTGCCGTTCCTGTGCCACTTCCCGCGCGCCACCACGATCACCGACAAACCGCCGTACGCCGAGGTCACGCAGTTCGTGAAGCTGCACAGGGAGCACGCGGGCACGGTCGCCCGCACGCTGGCGTACTTCGACGGCGTCATCCTGGCCCGCAGGGCGAACGCGCCGACCCTGTTCTCGGTCGGGCTCATGGACCACATCTGCCCGCCCTCGACGGGGTACGCGGCGTTCAACCACTACGGCGCCGAAGCCGGGGTCGACCAGGCCGACAAGCACATACGCGCCTACCCGTTCAACGACCACGAAGGCGGAGGTCCCACGCACGAGGTCGTGAAACTCGACTGGCTGGCCAAGCAGCTGGACGGCCCGGCCCGGTGATTTCCGGGGACCGTACCCCCGTGCATACCCCATCTAGATTCCATCGATAGACGATGAGCGCGTACCATGACACAACTGGTTCGCCCGTCGCAGGATTGGGAATTCATGGCATCGACCGCGTCGGCTGGATTCGTCTCCACGCTGGCCACGAACAAGGACCGGTTCCGCAAGACCCTGATCTCGGATCAGGTCTACGAGCTGCTCCGCCAGGCCGTCGTCGACGGCGATCTCGGACCGAACGAGCGCGTGGTCGAGTCGGAGATCGCCCGGCGTCTGGGGGTGAGCCAGGCTCCGGTGCGCGAGGCGGTCAAGCGCCTGGCCCGAGAGGGCCTGCTCATGCACGTCCCGCGCCGCGGCCACTTCGTCGTCGAGATCTCCGCACAGGACGCCGAGTACGCCCGGCAGGTGCGCGAACCGCTGGAGCGGCTCGCCGCGCGGCTCGCCACCGAACACCTCACCGACGACCACCTCCGCGAACTCGACGCGCTGGTCGAACGGATGCGGGACGCCGTCGCCGCGAGCGACGTGAGCCTGTTCCGCGATGCCGACATCGAGTTCCACACCCTGGTCAGCCGGATCGCGGGCAACCCGTTCCTGGCCCGGATGTGGGAGGTCATCGAGCCGAGCCTGCGGACCCTGCGAGCCATCTCCGACCCCCTCTTCGAGGGTGACTGGAGCGCCATGGCGGAGGAGCACGGCCGGCTCGTCGGACTGTTGCGGTCCCGCGACGCCGAGCTGGCGGCCGAGGCGTTCGCCGACCACGCGGCCGGCCGCGGACCGGTCCCGGACGCGCGTGAGGTGAAGCGGAAACCGCGCAGGGCCGTAGCCAGGAAGTAGCTGCCACCCCAGCGCCAGGAGGGCCCGAGCCGGACATCCGGCTCGGGCCCTCCTGCGTCGGGGCGTGGTCCCGGGACTACGGGAGCGCACTCAACGGACCGCCCCCGCAACCCACTTCGGCGCCCCGTACTGGTAGGCGCCGAGGCTCGGCACCGTATCCGTCGAGCCGTCGTTGATGCCCGGCAGCGCGATCGCCTGGCCCCGGGCAGGGGAGTCGGCGGTCAGCCGGAAGTCGTGCCCGGCCGCGTCGACGAAGAGCGGATCGGTCTCCGCGGGGAGGTTGTTCGAGAGCACGAGCCCGCCGTCGGTGGCACCCGTCAGCCCGCGAATGGCACCGACGTTGTTGTAGATCTTCGTTCCGGTCGACTGCCCCGGCTCCTTGACGTAGAAGAGGGTCATCCCGCCGGTGTTGTTGTACACCCCGTTGTCGTGCGAGCCGGTGCCCAGACCGTTGAGCATCACCGTGCCCTCCCGGTTGCCCCAGCCCACGTTGTTCGCGATCACCAGGTCGCTCTGCCCGTTGTCGGCGTAGATGCCCGAGACCCCGAAGGTGGTGAGCGTCGTGGCCGGCTCCGGATCGTGCAGCACGTTGTGGTCGATGGACGTCCCCATCATGTAGGCGCTGCAACAGGTGTAGATCGCGGCGACGTCCAGGCTGAGGCGGGCGTACCCCGAGATGTCGTTGTACGCGATCAGGTCCTTGCCCGGGGTGAGGCCCTCCACCGTGTTCCACTGGAGGTTGATGCCGCTCCGGCCGACCCGGCTGATCGTGTTGTGGGTGACCGTCTGGCTGTTGCCCTGCACGGCGATGCCCGCCGCGTACGTCCCCATGTAGTCGACGTCGTGGATCACGTTGTTCGTGGCGGTGTTGTTCTGCCCGCGCAGGGCGATGCCGTTGCCCGCGCTTAGCGACAGATCACTGTTCGCGATCGTGTTGTACGTCCCGTCGAGGACGATGCCCGTGTCGCCGACGCCGCGCGTCACCGTGCTGCCGCAGTCCGTCGCGCCGCGCGTGATGTCGGTGTAGTGCGACAGATACGTGCCGTTGATCGCGTCCAGCGTCACGCCCGTGCTGGTCGGTCCCGTCCTGATGGTGGAAGCGAACAGCCCGACGCCTTCCACGGTCGTGTGACTCGCGGCCGTCAGGTCGAAGGCCAGGGTGCGGGTCTTCGCCTCGACGGTGTGCGCGGCCGGGTCGTCCTCGCTGTAGAGGTACAGACGCTTGGCGGTGGGGTCGTAGAACCACTCGCCCGGGCGGGAGAGCTCACCGATCTTTCCGGCGAGGGCGTACCGCGTCTCCTTCGGCACGACCTTGTGCACGCACGGGGGCGCCACGTCGAGCGTCACCGAGCCGACGGCCGAGCTCTGCACCGTGCCGGTCGCCGAGATGTACCAGTAGCCGGTCAGGGCCCGCGCACCGTCCCAGTACCCGGCGGGCCGGGTCAGGGCCGGGTCGGTGATCGTCGCGTCCGCGCTCCCCGTGTCGGCGTACTGCAGCGTGGGATCGAGCAGGTCGAGCCCGGGGTAGGGCCACTGCGCCTCGACGCCCGCCTTCTTGTCGGTGAAGACCTGCACGGTCGTCACGTCGGAGCCCAGGTCGGCGGAGGTGCTGTAGACGTGTCCGGCCGCCACCGCGGCGCTGAACGCGGAGTTCCGGGCGTACGGATCTCTCTCGGCGATCTCCGCGACGTCCGCGCCGGTGACGGGCGAGAAGCCCTGCACCGGCGCGGTTCCGCTCAGCGTCACCGTCGCCCCCGGCGCCGCCCGGTAGGTGATCGGCAGCGCGGCGGTGCCCGAGCGGGCCGGCACGACGGTCTCGGCGTACGTACCCGACTGGATCAGACAGGTGTCCCCGGGCTGCATGACGTCGGCGCACCGCTGGATGTGCTGGAACGCCTGGCCCGCGGTGGTGCCCGTGCGGGAGTCCTGGCCCGACGGAGCGACGTAGTAGACCGCGCCCGCCTGGGACTTGTGCGGATGCGGGTGCGCGGCGGCCGGAACTGCGGCCGTCACCACGGCGAGCGAAGCGAGCAGGGCGGCTGCGGACCACAGGCCCGTACCGGGGCGTGGCCACCTTCTCCTCGACACTGAATGGTCCTTTCTCCGGAGGGAAACGATGCGTGCGCTCATCCCTTCACCGCGCCCACCGTCAGACCGCTGATGATGTGGCGCTGCATGTAGATGAAGAAGATGATCACGGGTGCGACGGCGAGCAGAAGGTTGGGGAACACCTTCGTCAGATCGGTGGAGTACTGGCTGATGCCCGCGTAGATCGCCGTCGTCACCGTGTAGTGACCGGACGACGGGCTGAGCAGGATCTGCGGTGAGATGAAGTCGTTCCAGATCCCGATGGAGTTGAGGATCAGGACGGTGACGACCGCCGGACGCATCAGCGGGAAGATGATGGTCCAGAAGGTCCGGTAGCGGCCCGCGCCGTCGATCGTCGCCGCGTGGTCGATGTCCACCGGGATCGCGCGGATGAAGCCCACGAAGAGGAAGATGCTGACGGGCAGCGTCGAGGCCACGTCGTGCGCGACCAGGCCGGTCACGGTGTTGGCGAGGCCGACCTCGCGCAGTACGTAGATCACCGGGATGATCACGGCGGCCCCGGGGATGAAGGTGCCGGCCAAGAAGTACAGCAGCACCAGCTGCGTCCGCTTCTTGAGACTGCGGGCGATCGCGTACGCGGCCGGTCCCGCCAGCGCGATGCACAGGACGTCCACGGCCACGACGAGGAAGAGCGTGAAGCCGTAGCCGCCGATGACGTTGTACTGCGGATTGCTGATGGCGGCGGACATGTGCTCGAAGGTCAGACCGCTCAGCGGGATCGAGAACGGGCTGTCGAGGATGTCCTGTTGGGACTTGAAGGCGTTCACGACGAGCAGGTACACCGGCACGATCATGACGACGAACAGCAGGCCGAGGAGTACCCGGCGCAGGGGCGAGCCGGCTTCCCGCCGTTGTGCCGGAGAGACCTCGGGGGCGGAGACCGGTGAGGTCCGCAGCCTGTCGTGGACCCTTGGTTCAGTGACGACCACCATCGGCTCCTAACCGGTCGCAGCTTGGTCTTGGCGGTTGCGCAGCGCGGTCACGACGAGGGCGAGCGCGGCGGAGACGACCATCAGGAAGACCGCCTGGGCCGTCGCGTAGCCGACCTTGGTGCCCTCGAAGGACCGGGCGAGAATGAGATAGGTGAAGGTCTGCGTCGAACCGGCCGGACCGCCGCCGGTGAGGCTGACCACGATGTCGTACGCCCTCAGCAGGCCGACCAGGTTCAGCACGGTCGCCACGGTGACCACGGGCGCGATCATCGGGATCACGATGCGCAGATTGATCTGCCGTCTGTTGGCGCCGTCGATCGCCGCCGCCTCCAGGAGTTCGGCCGGAACGGTCTGCAGGGCGGCCACGAACAGGACGACGTTGAAGCCGAATCCGGCCCACACGATGACGCCGATCAGGGTGTACAGCGCGAACTTCTCGTCGAAGAGGAAGCCGATCGGCTCCATGCCGAACTTGGCCAGCGTGTTGTTGATCGCCCCGTTCGTGCCGAGGATCGCCGCCCACAGATAGCCGAGGATCAACGCGCTGATCACGTGCGGGAAGTAGGCGACGGCGCGGAAGAACGAGTTCGTACGGGACTTGGCCTTGAGGATCAACGCGTACACCAGGCCGGCGCCCACCATCAGGGCGGTGCCGATCGAGGTGATCAGCGCCGTCACGTACCAGGCCTGTGTCGAACTCGGGTCGTCGAAGAGGTGCTTGTAGTTCTCCCACCCGATGAGCTTCGCGGTGGAGAAGCCGTCCCAGTCCGTGAAGCTGAGGTAGACCGCCACGCCCACGGGAACGATCGTCAGCACCGTGTACAGGAGCACGGCCGGGCCCATCATGCCCAACGTGACGGCGGCCTCGCGGAAGCGGGCCCGTCTGCGGCCGGAGTCCGCGCGCGGGGACGCGGCGACGGAGCGCCGTGCCCGCGGCGTCAGTTCTGCGAGTTCCACCACTTGTCCAATCCGCGCGCGGCATCCTTCGCGGAGGTGCCCGTGTACAAGGACTGGATCTGCGTGTTGAGCTCGCCGCTGAACCCGGCGAGCGGCTTGTTCTCACCGGCCTTCACCAGCACCGACGGCGTCGCGTCGAGGATCTTCTGCACCGCGGTTCCGAGGCTGGACATCGGATAGCTGAAGCCCGCGCGCAGATTGCCGTCCGCGGCGAGCTGACTGCGGATCGCCTCCTTGTCGGTGACCAGCCACTTCACGAACTCGATCGCCTCGGCCTTGTGGTGCGACTGGTTGACCACCGCGTAGGGGTTCGAGACGTTGCCGAACTGGCCGGACGGGTAGGCGCCGTCGGTCGGCATCGTGAAGACACCGATCCCGTCGCTCTTCTTCGCCGCGTCCGCCGCGGGCACGAAGAAGGAACCCATCATGTACATCGCCGACTTGCCGTTGAGGAAGGCTGTCTGCCCGTCGGCGTACGTCAGCCCCAGCGCGCTCTTCTTGAGGTACCCCTTGTCGATCCACTCCTCGTAGTGCTTCAGGTACGGCACATAGCCGCTGTCGGCGAAGGAGACCTTGCCGTCGTTGCGCTGACTGGTCCACTGCGGGTTCTCGGTGAGCACGCCGGCGTCGGCCATCATCGAGAACTGACCGCCCGTCACCCACTGGCCGGCGGTCTGCAGCGGCTCGTAGCCCGCCGACTTCAGACGGCCCATGGCGGCGGTGAACTGGTCCAGCGTCCGGATCTCCGTCGCGTCCACGCCGGCCTTCGCGAAGGCCGCCTTGTTGTAGAAGACCAGCGACTGGATCTGCTCGCCCACGCCGACCATGTACGTCTTGCCGTCGACGGCGTACTGGTCGGCCAGCGGAGTGCTCTTCGCCCACGGCTGGTCGGACAGGTCGGCGAAGAGCTTGGCCGTCTCGGGGGCCAGGTCGATCTGCTGGGCGATGTCGGGCGGGTCGCCGGCCGCGAGGTCCTGGGTGAGCTTGGCGTTGGCCGTGATGGTGCCCGTCAGCTCCAGCTTCACGTGCACGCCGGGGTGGCTCTTCTCGTAGGTGGCGAAGAGGCCCTTCCAGTACTGCTCCGTCAGGTTCGGCGAGATGTTGACGATGATGCGGAGAGTGGTGCCCCCCGCGGCCTCGTCGGACCCGCTCCCGCCGCAGGCGACGGCGGTTGCCATCACCAGCGGAGCCACGGCGAGTGCGGAGGCTCGGTGCCACTTGGTTCTCATCGGACACGCTCCATTGCGTAGTCATGAATAATCGATAGCCGACGTGCAGTGCAGGCGTTCGTTCGGATTCGGCAGGAAGGAGAGGGGGATGCGGGGCCCGAACGGTGCGGGCGGCTCCTGGTAGGCATCGTTCCAATCGCCTATCGATAGCTGATGCTAGGGGCGGCATCCCGCATGTTCAAGGGTGCTGCCGAAACCGCTTGCTCCGGTCGTCCTGCGGCCCGATCGCGCACCTGCGGTCCGTCATCAGTCCAACTCCTCTTCCTCCAGGAAGAGTTCGATCACCGGCAGCAGCACGTCGGGCCGCGCGACGGGCAGGGTCAGGGTCAGGGTGCCCGGCGGCTGGCTCGGCGGAGCGAGGTTGTTGTGCTCGTGACGGGCGCCGTCGACCTCGTGGAAGGCGATCTCCGAACCGTCGTGCAGCAGTTGGGCATAGCGCACCCGCCCGGCCAGGCCGGGAAGGTGGAGGTGCCTGAGCGGCCAGGCGAGCAGGTGCAGATACAGGCGGCGGCCTGCCTGCGTGTACAGGGCGTTCGCCGGCGGCCGGAAGGAGGAGGGTCCCGCACCGTGCACGGCGCGGGCATGCGGGGCGCTCCACTCCGCGATGGCCCGCAGGGTGTCCCGCGCCCGCCGGTCGAGCGAACCCCTGCCGTCGGGAC
>NZ_JAPEMC010000001.1:3900000-3985000 GCF_026343115.1 Streptomyces sp. NBC_00102 | reverse complement strand
GATAGGCCGCGGGCTCATCCTTCACCGCCGGAGCTTTTAACCCCGTCCCATGCGGGACAGAGTGTTATCCGGTATTAGACCCCGTTTCCAGGGCTTGTCCCAGAGTGAAGGGCAGATTGCCCACGTGTTACTCACCCGTTCGCCACTAATCCACCCCGAAGGGCTTCATCGTTCGACTTGCATGTGTTAAGCACGCCGCCAGCGTTCGTCCTGAGCCAGGATCAAACTCTCCGTGAATGTTTTCCCGTAATCGGGATCACAACACGAGAGCGGAACGACCAGGTCGGAATATGACCGGTCGTTCACAGCGTCCTCGCTGTTGTTGCCCACCGGACCGTTGAGGCCGGTAGGACTTTTCAAAGGAACCACCAACCTGCCGAAGCAGGCCGGGGTATCAACATATCTGGCGTTGACTTTTGGCACGCTGTTGAGTTCTCAAGGAACGGACGCTTCCTTCGGTCCCGTTTCACCGGGGCCCTCCGGGCGCTTCCCTTCGTTCTTGCGTTTCCGACTCTATCAGACTCTTTCGTGTCCGATTCCCGGTCGAAGCGGGTCAAGCGATTTTCGCTTTCCAGTTCTTCGCTTTCGCGTTTTCCTTTCCGGCGAGTCCGACTCTATCAGATCCTTTCGGGCCTGATTCCCAGTCAGCGGGGCTTGTCTTCCCGGCCGTTGGGCCGTTCCGACGAGTGAGACATTACCGGATCGCCGGGCTCCGACGCTAATCGGGGCTGTTCTCACGAACGGGCAATCCTCATTTCACACAAGCACACGCAAAGGCACACGACAGAAAGTCGGGCCTTGTTGAGTGGTGGTGCGGAATGGCTGTCCGGGGACCGACCGGGGTCGGCGCTCACGTCGAACAACTCGGAGAACACTACTGAGGGGGCCCCTCCGTGTCAACCCTCGGCCGGGCCGGGGTTCGGCGGAAGGCCAGACGGTAGTCACGGGGACTGGTGGCGAGGTGGGAGGCGAAGTGCTGGCGCATCGTGATCTCGCTCCCGAAGCCCGTGCGGCCGGCCACCTCGGGGAGAGGGAGATCGGTGCGCTCCAGAAGCTTCTGGGCTGCCGCGACGCGCTGGGTGATCAGCCAGCGCAGGGGCGTGGTCCCCGTGGTCGCCAGGAAATGGCGGGCGAAGGAACGGGGGGACATTCCGGCGCGGGCGGCGAGGGAGGTCACCGTGTGCGGTTCGTCCAGGTGGCTCAGGGCGTGGGCCCGTACCGCGGCGAGGGTGTCGGCGTCACGGTCGGTGTGCGGGGTGGGCTGTTCGATGAACTGGGCCTGGGTTCCGGTACGGAAGGGGGCCGTGACCATCGAACGGGCGACCGTAGCCGCTGCTTCGGCCCCTTGGGCCGTCCGGACCAGATGGAGGCAGAGGTCGATACCGGCCGCGGTGCCGGCCGACGTCCAGATGCCCCCGTCGTGGAGGAACAGCGCGTCCGGGACCACCGTCACACGGGGATGGCGGGTGCTCAGGAGGTCGGTGAGGTTCCAGTGGGTGACGGCCCGGCGGCCGTCGAGGAGACCCGCCTGGGCGAGGGTGAACGCGCCGCCGCAGAGCGCCGCGATCGGGGTGGCGCGGGCGTGGGCACGGCGGAGGGCATCCAGGACCGGAGAGGGGGCCGGCGTCAGCTGGTCGTCGAGGCCGGGAACGACGATGAGGTCGGCGCGGGGCAGCCAGGCGAGCGTGCGGTCCGGAGTGAGGGAGAGTCCGCCGCGCAGCGCGACCGGGGCCGGGTCGGCGGCGACGCGGCGCAGCTCGAAGGGCGGGACACCGCGGTCGGTACGGTCCACGCCCCAGACCTCCGTGATGACCGAGACGTCGAACGCCCGGACGCCGGGGAACGCGACCAATGCGATGCGGACGGGGGTGGGTGCGAGTCCAGGCGCCATGGTGGCAGTAAAGCATCGATCGATGGCTTTCCGACCTCTGGGCGTCGCGGATGCGGGGCGGCAGCATCGTCCCCATGGAGATGACTCAGAACGCGGCGCTGATCGTGGTGGACGTGCAGGAAGGCTTCGAGGAGCAGGAGTACTGGGGGAAGCGGAACAACCCCGAGGCGGATCGGAACATCGCCGGGCTGATCGACGCGTGGCAGGAGAGCGGGCGCCCGGTCGTGTTCGTACGGCACGACTCGCCGAAGCCGGATTCGCCGCTGCGGCCCGGACACCCGGGGAACGCCTTCAAGGGATACGTGGAGGAGCGGCGGGGAAAGGGCGGCGGGCCCGAGCTGCTTCTGACGAAGACGGTGAATTCCGCCTTCTACGGGACACCCGATCTCAAGGCCTGGCTGGACGAGGCCGGCATAGGGCAGATCGTGGTGGCCGGAATCCAGACCAACATGTGCGTGGAGACGACGGCGCGCATGGGCGGGAACCTCGGATACGAGGTGTTTCTCGCGCTCGACGCGACGTACACCTTCGACGCGGTCGGGCCGTGGGGCTGGGAACTGGCCGCGGACGAGCTGGCGCGAGCCACCGCCGTGACACTGCACAGCGGTGGCTTCGCGAAGGTCGTGGCCGGCGCGGACCTGGTGGCGGCCGCCGGGAGGTGACGGGTCAGCCCTGGCCGGAGGCCAGCTCGCGGCTGCGGTCGCGGGCCGCTTCGAGGGCGGCGATCAGGGCGGCGCGCACCCCGTGGTTCTCCAGCTCGCGGATGGCGCTGATGGTCGTGCCGGCCGGGCTGGTCACCGCCTCGCGGAGCTTCACCGGGTGCTCGCCGCTGTCGCGGAGCATCACCGCGGCGCCGATGGCCGCCTGCACGATGAGGTCGTGGGCCTGGGCGCGCGGGAGGCCGAGCAGGATGCCGGCGTCCGTCATGGCCTCGACCAGGAAGTAGAAGTACGCGGGTCCCGAGCCGGAGAGGGCGGTGGCCGCGTCCTGCTGGGACTCGGGGACCCGCAGCGTCTTGCCGACGCCGCCGAAGATCTCCTCGGTGGTGGCGAGGTGGTCGCCGGTCGCGTGGCTGCCGGCCGACAGGACGGACATCCCCTCGTCCACGAGCACCGGGGTGTTCGGCATGACGCGGACCACCGGGGTGCCGGACGGCAGCCGGTCCTCGATGAACGCCGTGGTGATTCCGGCGGCGGCGCTGATGACGAGGCGGTCGGCGGTGACGTGCGGGCCGAGCTCGTCCAGCAGGGTCCCCATGTCCTGGGGCTTCACCGCGAGGATGAGGATGTCCGCGTTCTTGGCCGCATCCGCGTTGCCGACCGGCTCGACGCCGTACCGGGTCCGCAGTTCCTCGGCGCGCTCGGCGCGGCGGCTGGTGACCAGCAGGTTCTCCGGACGCCAGCCGGCCCGGATCATTCCGCTGAGGAGCGCCTCGCCGATCTTGCCGGTGCCGAGGACTGCGACTGTCTGGGTCATGCGGTTCACCCTCCGGGCTGTGCTCACGGTTCTCGGCGCGCGGTGTGCTCCGGGCTCCGTCCCGTGCTCGTCGCGGTCATCCTCGCACCGGGCCGGGGCGGAGCCGCCGGAGTGACCGCCCGTCGGACATCAGGCGGTACGGCGGCGGAGGGTGGCCGCTCCCAGGCCGAGTACCAGCAGGGCGCAGCCCGCGACGACGGCCACGTCCCGCACGAAGTCGCCGGTGACGTCGGAGTGGTGGAGTACCTGGTTCATGCCGTCCACCGCGTACGACATGGGGAGGACGTTCGAGATCGCCTCCAGGACGGGCTGCATCCGGTCGCGCGGGGTGAAGAGGCCGCAGAGCAGGAGCTGGGGGAAGATCACCGCCGGCATGAACTGGACCGCCTGGAACTCGGACGCCGCGAAGGCCGAGACGAACAGCCCCAGCGCCGTACCGAGAAGGGCGTCGAGCAGCGCCACCAGCATCAGCAGCCAGGGCGAGCCGACGACGTCGAGGCCGAGGAGCCAGACGGAGACCGCGGTGGCGAGCAGGGACTGGACCACGGCGATCACACCGAAGGCGAGGGCGTAGCCGGCGATCAGGTCGCCCTTGCCGAGCGGCAGGGCGAGGAGGCGTTCCAGCGTCCCGGAGGTGCGTTCGCGCAGGGTGGCGATCGACGTCACGAGGAACATCGTGATGAGCGGGAAGATCCCGAGCAGCGAGGCGCCGATGGAGTCGAAGGTCCGCGGACTGCCGTCGAAGACGTACCGGAGCAGGACGATCATCACGACGGGGATCACCAGCAGCAGCGCGATGGTGCGGGGGTCGTGACGGAGCTGCCGCAGCACGCGGCCCGCGGTGGCGAGGCTGCGGGCCGGGGTGAGGGGCCGGGCCGGTGCGGGGGCGGTCTCCGGAAAGGTGTCGCTGCTCATCGCACGGCCTCCTCGGGCCGGGCGGACGCCTCGTCGACGAGGCGGAGGAAGGCCTCCTCCACGGTGGTGCTCGCGGTGCGGGTACGCAGTTCCTCCGGGGTCCCGGTGGCGAGGAGGGCGCCCTCGCGCATCAGCAGCAGCCGGTGGCAGCGCTCGGCCTCGTCCATGACGTGGGAGGAGACCAGGATCGTGGTGCCCCGGTCGGCGGCGAGGGCGTGGAAGAGGTTCCACAGGTCGCGGCGGAGGACGGGGTCGAGTCCGACGGTCGGTTCGTCCAGGACGAGGAGTTCGGGCTCCCCGAGCAGGGCGACGGCGAGGGAGACGCGGCTGCGCTGGCCGCCGGAGAGCCTGCCCGCCAAGGCGTCGGCGTGGCTGCGGAGGTCGACGTCGTCGATGGCGCGGGTGACGGCCTCGCGGCGGGTGGTGCGGTGCGCGCGGCCGGGGAGGAGCACGGCCGCGAAGTAGTCCAGGTTCTGGCGGACCGTGAGGTCGGTGTAGACGGACGGGGCCTGGGTGACGTACCCGACGCGGGAGCGCAGGCCCGGGTGTCCCGCGGGGGCGCCGAGGACGTCGAGCGCACCGGTGACCTGGGCCTGGGTGCCGACGATCGCGCGCATCAGGGTGCTCTTGCCGCAGCCGGAGGGGCCGAGGAGTCCGGTGATCCTGCCGGGTTCGACGGTGAAGCCGAGGCCGCGCAGCACGGTGCGGTCGCCGCGTACGACGGTGAGTCCCTCGGCGTGGACGGCGGCGGTCGCGGGGGCTCCGGACGGCGGTGGCGCGGGGTCCGGTCCGGCGGTGCGCTGATTATTCATCATGCGATGAATATGCTCTGCGGCGGCCCCCGCGTCAAGGCATGCGAAAGCCCGGAGTCGCGGGAATCCCACGTCTCCGGGCCGGGTACTGACGGGCCGTCGGGCGCCGGACGGCGGGTGGTGGACGGCGGGTGGTGGACGGCGGACAGCGAGTGGTGGACGGCGGGTGGCGAAAGCCAGACGGTGGCGGCCGCCAGACGGTGGCGGCCGCCAGACGGTGGCGGCCGCCAGACGGTGGCGGCCGTCAGACGGTGGCGGCCGTCAGACGGTGGCGGCCGTCAGACGGTGGTGGTCGTCAGGTCGACCACGTACCGCTCCTCGACCGCGCCGTCGGGGAAGAGCTCCCGCAGGCGGTCGCCCTCCTCGGCGAAGAACCGGCGGTCGCGCTCGGCGTGCTCGCCGCCGCGCACCAGGAACGCGGAGTGGCCGGCGAGGTTGTCCAGGTGGGTGGCGACGCTCACCCGGCGGGCCCAGGGCAGCCGCCGCGAGACGGTCCCCTTTTCGGGCAGGCCCACGGCACGGGACGCGGTACCAGGGGCGGGGGTGCCGTGGACGCCGTGGTCCGCGCCCAGGTGGCGGCGGATGCGGGCGTTCTGCTCGGCGACCCAGGGGGCCCGGTGGTCGGCGACGTTCCACCAGAGCGCGAGGACCCCGCCGGGGCGCAGCACGCGGGCGGCCTCCGGCCAGGAGCGCGCGGGGTCGGTCCAGTGCCAGGACTGGGCGTACGTGACGAGGCCTGCGGAATCGTCGGCGAGCGGGAGGCGGTTGCCGTCCCCGCGCACCACCGGCACCTCGGGCAGGGACCGGCGCAGTTCGGCGGCCATTCCCTCGCCCGGTTCGACGGCGACGACGTGGGCGCCGCGCCGGACCAGTTCACGGGTGGCGATGCCGGTGCCCGCCCCCACGTCGACCGCGCGCAGCGTGTCCAGCGTGCGCCCGGCCGCCTCCTCCAGGGCCACGAACACCTCCGGCGGGTAGCCGGGACGGGCGGCGGCGTACAGGGCGGCGGCCCCGCTGAAGGAGAGGGCCCGCGAAGGGCCGGCGGACGGGGTGGTCGGCATGCGGCACGTCCTTCGTCGAAGGCGGAGTCGGAGACGGAAGCGCGGTGCGGTGCGGTGCGCCCGGGCGGCGGGGCCCGGAGCCGAGAGCCGTCCGGCGCGCCGCCTACTTGCCCCGACGGGTCTTGCGGGCGGCCGGGTTCCCGGTGCGGGTCGTGCGGCGCTTGGTGTAGCGGGCGAGGGCGGTCTCGTACTCGGCGCGCAGCAGCGTCTCGCCGGGCGCTTCGCGGAGCGAGCGGACGAAGTACGCCAGCAGCGAGCCGACGAAGCCGATCGTCTTGAGGCCCCGCAGGTTGTCCTCGCGGCCGGGGTCCGCCGGGCGGCTGCGGAAGCCCTCCCAGGTCTTGCGGTACGCGATGGCGCTGCACACGGCGAACATCAGCACGACCAGGATGTTCAGGAAGCTGCCGATCGCGGCGACTTCCAGGCCGCTGAAGGCGAAGCGCAGGACCACGCAGGAGGCGACGGCGGCGGCCAGCGATCCGGCCGCGACGCCGACGCGACGCAGCGTGTACCCGCCGTCGTGGTCGAGCCAGGTGGTGCCGAAGAAGCGGAGTGTCTCCGGCTGCGGGCCGGGTGCCGTTCCGCCGCGCGGGCTCGCGCCGGTCGTTCCGTCGGTTCCGGTGGTCACGCTGTTCTCGCTCACGCCGTCGATTATTCCGCGTGGCCCGGACGGCGGGGTGCCCCCACGCCCCGCCGTCCGGGCCGGCCGCGACGGCTCAGGCGCAGCGGCTCGCGACCCAGCCGTCGCTGCCGGTGTGCACGTACGCGTCGGACACGTACTCTCCGTTCGCGATGCAGTCCCAGAGGTTCGAGGAGCCATAGGGGCCGGTGACCCGCTCGCCCGTCTTCTGGCAGAAGATCGGCACGGACATCCCGTACGGCATCAGCCGGACGATGGGGTATTCGGTGCCCGGTCCGGTGCGGACGTTGACGCGGTAGCCCGGGGCGATCGGGTAGCGGGCGACCTCGTACGAGGCGAGCGTCGCGGTGCCGGCCACCGGCTCGACGGCCAGGGTCTTCGCCGTCTCCGGTACGACCGGTACCTGCTCCTGGAGCGTGTCCACCGCACTCCCGGAGTCGGCTTCGTCCGATGGGGCGGTTGCTTCGGTGGTGTTCTCTTCGACGGCCATACGGCCCTCCCCCGGGTCTGATCGGTACAGGTGACGCGCAGGCTAACAACCCTTGCGCCGTACGGACGAAGCATCGAATAGGCTCCGTGCGTCGCGCTTGCGGTCGAACACACGGGGGTGGGTGATGGCGCCGCTGCGGGAAGCCGGGTCGGGTCCGGAAGCGGAACATCCCGAGTACGCCGGCCGATACCGCCTGGAGGGGCGCCTCGGCGAAGGCGGCATGGGTGTGGTGCACCTCGCCACGTCTGCCTCCGGGCTCCCTCTGGCGATCAAGATCGTGCATCGGAGTTACGCGGCGGACCCCGAGTTCCGGGCGCGTTTCCGGCAGGAGGTCGCGGCCGCCCGGCGGGTCAGCGGAGCCTTCACGGCGCCGGTCGTCGACGCCGATCCGGCCGCCGCGCTGCCTTGGATGGCGACGCTGTACGTGCCCGGCCCGACGCTCTCCGCCCAGGTGAAGCGGAATGGTCCGATGAGCCCGGCGCAACTGCGACGCCTCACCGCCGGACTCGCCGAGGCCTTGCGGGACATCCACCGGGCGGGGGTCATCCACCGCGATCTGAAGCCGAGCAACGTGCTGCTGCCGGACTCCGGGCCGAAGGTCATCGACTTCGGGATCTCCCGTCCGTACGACAGCGAACTGCGTACGGAAACGGGGAAGCTGATCGGCTCGCCGCCCTACATGGCGCCCGAGCAGTTCCAGCGTCCGCGTGAGGTGGGACCGGCCGCCGACGTGTTCGCGCTGGGCGCGGTGCTGGTCCACGCGGCTACCGGACGCGGGCCGTTCGACTCGGACAGCCCGTACCTCGTGGCCTACCAGGTGGTGCACGACGAAGCCGATCTGACCGGGGTGCCCGCCGACCTCACCGCGCTCGTGGCGCAGTGCCTGGCGAAGGACCCGGCGCAGCGGCCGACCCCGGACGAGATCATGGCGGCGCTGCTGCCGCCGTCGTACGACGCGGCGGCCTTCGTGCCGGCCCAGCGGCGCCCGGTGCCCGGGGAATCCCGGGCCGGAGGGAACCCGGAGCGGCCGTCGGAGGACACGGCGTCCCCCACGCCCACGCGGGAGCGGGGCGGTGCCCGAGGCACCGGGGCTCCGGGTGCCGAGGCCCCGCAGGACGTCGCCCCGGCAGGGCCGTCTCCCTCCGCCGGGACGACCCACGTACGGGACCTGCCCGCCCCACCGGACCGTGCACCGGTGGCCGGGCGACGGCCGACACGCCGCGCGCGGTGGGTGGCCGGCGCGGCGGCGCTGCTGACGCTCGCCACGGGGGGCGCGGTGTACGCGGAGGTGGGCGCGGGCACGCCACCGGACCGGGCGGCGGTGCCGGACGGCGCGGCGCCGGGCACGGTAGCCGCCTTCGTCCCGTGGCGGACCGTCCTGCCGGGAGCGGCGGGCTCGATCCCGTACTGCTTCACGACGGCCGCGTCCGGCGGCGGGGGCACCGCGCCTCCGGCCGCCGGGGGTACGCACGAGCCCTCGCTCTACTGCTCGGCACCCGGCTACGGCATCGCCCGCCTCGACCCCGTGGACGGGCACACCCTCTGGTCGCACCGGGACTCCTCGTACAAGGGGGAGGCGCTCGCCCCGGGCGGTCGTGCCGTCCTGGTCGACGAGCCGGGCGGGGCTCTCCGGGCTTACGGCTCCGAGGACGGTGAGCAGCTCTGGTCGACGGACAGTCCCCCGGCCACCGGCAGCCTCCGGAGCACCGGGAACACGCTGCTCCGCCTCGGCGGCGGGGGCGCCGCCGAGGGGCTCGACTCCGGGACGGGGGCGGTGCGCTGGAGCGAACGACTCGCGGGGCACACGCTGCCGACCTTCGGCTTCCACGACCCTGCGACCGGGGTCGCCTATCTCTACGAGAACGCGCCGGACCGGGACACCACCCTCGTCACGGCGATCGACCCGACGACGGGGGGCCTCCGGTGGCAGCGGCGGCTGGACGGCATGCTGACGCCCGTCGGTGTGTCGGAAGGGGCGCTGATCCTGAAGGCGACGGGAGAGGACTCGGCGACGGACGCTCTGGTGCGGTACGACCCCGGAGGAGGGACGGCGCAACGGATTCCGCTGCCGTTCCGGATGACGGGAGCGAACATCGTCGTCGGCGGTGACACCGCCTATCTGCTCGCGCCCGGCGGCGCCGTCGTTGCCCTGCGGACCCGCGCCGCGGCGGACGGCGGCAGCGCCGAACGGTGGCGGCTGGAGACCGGGGTGGGTCTGTCGTCGCTCCCTGTCACGGCGGCGGACGACCGTCTGTACTTCACGGCGGCGGACGGGCGGCTCCTCGCCGTGGACACCCGGCGGGGCACCCTGCTCGGGCAGACGGCCCCCCGGCTGGGGTCGGGGGAGCTCGCGACGACCTCCTGGCCGGCCGAGCCCGTACCGGTCGGCGGGCACGTCGTCGGCACCGCGCCGGACGGCTCCGTCTTCGCGGTGGACGGGAGCGATCCGGGCTCCTGGTGAGGCGCGGGCCGCGGGTCCGGTGCCCCTCGCGGGACCTGAGAAACCCCGGACACGGGACCGCCCGGCCCCCCTCGCAGGGCGGCCGGGCGGTTCGTCGCGTCGTACGAGCGGTCAGCCGAGCTTGGAGACGTCGCGCACCGCGCCGCGGTCGGCGCTGGTCGCCATCGCCGCGTACGCCCGCAGCGCGGCCGAGACCTTGCGCTCGCGGTTCTTCGGCGCGTACACGCCGTTCAGCGCCTCGCGGCGGGCGGCCAGTTCGGCGTCCGGGACGAGCAGCTCGATGGAGCGGTTCGGGATGTCGATGCGGATGCGGTCGCCGTCCTCGACCAGCGCGATCGTGCCGCCGGAGGCCGCCTCGGGGGAGGCGTGGCCGATCGACAGGCCCGAGGTACCGCCGGAGAAGCGGCCGTCGGTGATCAGCGCGCAGGCCTTGCCGAGACCGCGGCCCTTCAGGTACGAGGTCGGGTAGAGCATCTCCTGCATGCCGGGGCCGCCCTTGGGGCCCTCGTAGCGGATGACGACCACGTCGCCCTCCGCGACCTGCTTCAGCAGGATCTTCTCGACGGCCTCCTCCTGCGACTCGCAGACGACGGCCGGGCCCTCGAAGGTCCAGATCGACTCGTCGACACCGGCGGTCTTCACGACGCAGCCGTCCACGGCGAGGTTGCCCTTGAGGACGGCGAGGCCGCCGTCCTTGGAGTAGGCGTGCTCGACGTCCCGGATGCAGCCCTCGGCGGCGTCCGTGTCGAGGGTGTCCCAGCGCTCGGACTGCGAGAACGCGGTGGCGGAACGGACGCAGCCGGGGGCGGCGTGCCACAGCTCGACGGCCTCGGGGGCGGGCGAACCACCGCGCACGTCCCAGTTCTTGAGCCAGTCGGCGAGGGAGGCGGAGTGGACGGAGTGGACGTCCTCGTTGAGGAGCCCGCCGCGGTGCAGCTCGCCCAGGATCGCGGGGATGCCACCGGCGCGGTGGACGTCCTCCATGTAGTACGTGCGGTTCTTGCCGACGTTCGGCGCGACCTTGGCGAGGCAGGGGACGCGGCGCGAGATCGCGTCCATCTCCGGGAGTCCGAAGTCGAGTTCGGCTTCCTGGGCGGCGGCGAGGAGGTGCAGGATCGTGTTGGTGGAGCCGCCCATGGCGATGTCGAGGGCCATGGCGTTCTCGAACGCGGCGCGGCTCGCGATGGCGCGGGGCAGGACGGTCGCGTCGTCCTGCTCGTAGTGGCGCTTGGTGATCTCGACGATCGTGCGGCCGGCGTTCTCGTAGAGGGCGCGGCGGGCGGTGTGGGTGGCGAGCGTCGAGCCGTTGCCCGGCAGCGCGAGGCCGATGGCCTCGGCGAGGCAGTTCATGGAGTTGGCCGTGAACATGCCCGAACACGAGCCGCAGGTGGGACAGGCGTTCTCCTCGATACGGAGCATGTCCGCGTCGGAGATCTTGTCGTTGACGGCCTCGGACATGGCGTCGACGAGGTCGAGCGTACGGACGGTGCCGTCGACCAGCGTCGCCTTGCCGGACTCCATCGGACCGCCGGAGACGAAGATCGTCGGGATGTTGAGGCGGAGGGCCGCCATCAGCATGCCGGGCGTGATCTTGTCGCAGTTGGAGATGCAGATCAGCGCGTCCGCGCAGTGCGCCTCGACCATGTACTCGACGGAGTCGGCGATCAGGTCGCGCGAGGGCAGGCTGTAGAGCATGCCGCCGTGGCCCATCGCGATGCCGTCGTCCACGGCGATCGTGTTGAACTCGCGCGGCACCGCGCCCGCGGCCTGGATCGCCTCGGAGACGATCCGGCCGACCGGGGCGAGGTGGGTGTGGCCCGGGACGAATTCGGTGAAGGAGTTCGCGACGGCGATGATCGGCTTGCCGATGTCCTCGCTCGCTACGCCCGACGCCCGCATGAGGGCGCGCGCGCCCGCCATGTTGCGACCGTGGGTGACAGTGCGGGACCTCAGCTGCGGCATCGTCGCTCGCTCCTTCGACAGGTAAAGAAAGACTGTCTACTTCGACGGAAAAGACTTTTCCGAGCGTACGCCCCGACTCCAGGATCTGGACAGCCTGTCCGGATAGCGGGACGCGCTGCCCACGGAGCGGTCGGCGCCGTGAGTACGGCGGGGGCCGGCGGGGGCCGGCGGGGGCGCTCCGGACGGGCCGTCGCCGGTCACCCCGGCCGACCCTCCGCACCGCCGTCGCCCGTCATCCGCACGGGCCGTCGCCGGTCATCCGTACGGGCCGTCCTCGGCGAGATAGCGCTGGATGCTGGGCGCCACGAGGGCGACGATCCGCTCCGGGTCCGCCGAGGCGAGCGGCTCGGTCCGTACGACGTACCGCAGCATGGCGATGCCGATCATGTGCGAGGCGGCCACCTCGGCGCGGAAGGTCGGGTCGGGTACGTGCAGCTCCGCCGCGATCCGCTCCAGCAGCCGGCCCAGTACGAAAGTGCGCAGCACCTCGGCCGCCGCCTCGTGGGTGAGCGCGGAACGGACGATGGCCAGCAGCGGCGCCCGGCTGACCGGGTTCTCCCACACGGAGATGAAGTAGCGCGCCATCCGCTCGCCCACCCCCTCGACCGGACCGCCCAGGATCTGCGGGATGACCAGGGCGGGCTCGAAGGAGAGCTCCACGGCCGCCGCGAACACCTCGTCCTTCGTCCCGAAGTAGTGGTGGACCAGCGCCGCGTCGACCCCGGCCGCGCGGGCGATGGCGCGCATCGACGCCTTGTCGTAGCCGCGCTCGGCGAACTCGGTACGGGCCGCCTCAAGGATGCGGGCCCTGGAGTCCGGGCCGCCCTGACCGGCGGCACGCGGGGGACGGCCCCGGCGACGCGGAGCGGCGGGCTCCTGCGGGGTGGGACGGGCCGGGGTGGAACGCGAGGTCACGGCCCGGGCGTCCGCTTGGCCGAGGCGAGGTGGAGCCGGGTGAAGGCGAGCGCCTCGGCAAGGTCCGCCTCGCGTTCGGCGGAGGACATGGCCCGGCGGGTGTTGACCTCCAGGACGACGTGCCCGTCGAAGCCCGTACGCGCCAGCCGCTCCAGCAGCTCCGCGCAGGGCTGGTCCCCCCGGCCGGGAACCAGGTGCTCGTCCTTGCCGGAGCCCTTGCCGTCCGCGAGGTGGACGTGGGCGAGCCGGTCGCCCATGCGGTCGACCATCGCGAGCCCGTCCGTGCGGGCCGTGGAGGTGTGCGAGAGGTCGACCGTGAAGTGGCGGTAGTCGTCGTGGGTGACGTCCCAGTCGGGGGCGTACGCGAGCATCTCGCGGTCCCGGTAGCGCCACGGGTACATGTTCTCGACGGCGAACCGGACGTCGGTCTCGTTCGCCATCCGCCAGATCCCGTCGACGAAGTCGCGGGCGTAGTGGCGCTGCCACCGGAACGGCGGGTGGACCACGACGGCGGAGGCGCCGAGCCGCTCGGCCGCGGACCTGGCCCGCTGGAGCTTGACCCACGGATCCGTGGACCAGACCCGCTGGGTGATCAGCAGACAGGGCGCGTGCACCGCGAGGATCGGAACCTGGTGGTAGTCGGAGAGGCGGCGCAGCGCCTCGATGTCCTGGCTGACCGGATCGGTCCACACCATGACCTCGACACCGTCGTACCCCAGGCGCGCGGCGATCTCGAAGGCCGTCGCCGTCGACTCCGGATAGACCGAGGCCGTCGACAGGGCGACCTTCGCATCGGGGATGCGCACCGCTGGATCTGCCACCTGGACAGCGTACGGGCCCGGCGGCGCGCCGCCGAGAGGGCGGGAGAGAAAGTGAGAAGGGCCATGAGCAGCCGTGGACGGCCGCGGGCGCATGCGAGCCCGTGGACGGATGCCGGCGGCAGCGGACGGGCACGGGGGCCGTGGACGATGCCGACGGCCGTGGACGGATACGGGGGCCGTGGACGATGCCGACGGCGGTGGACGGATACGGGGGCCGTGGACGATGCCGACGGCCGTGGACGGATACGGGGCCGCGGGGCTACCGACGGCGGTCCGTGGCCGCCCTCCCCACAGCCGCCCCGCCGCGGCCGGTCCCGCCGTGGCCGGTCCCGCCGTGGCGGGTCCGTCAGCTCAGCGCGATCCGCTCCGCCGGGAGGTGGTCGAGGCGGCGCAGGATGACGCCCTCGCGGAGCGCCCAGGGGCAGATCTCCAGCTCGGTGATCCCGAAGAGGTCCATCGTGCCCTCGGCCACGAGCGCACCGGCGAGCAGCTGGCCCGCCCGGCCGGGGGAGACGCCGGGGAGGTGGCCGCATTCCTCGGCGGTCATCATCGCCAGCTTGGGGACCCACTCCTCCAGGGCGGCCGCGGAGAGCGTCCGCTGGGTGTACAGCCCCTCCGTGGAGCGGGCCGCCCCGGCTATCCGGGCGAGCTGCTTGAAGGTCTTCGAGGTGGCGACCACGCGGTCGGGCCTGCCGTGGCGGCTGAAGTCCCCGACGGTGCTGGCGATCCTGGCGCGTACGTACCGGCGCAGCTCGCGCACCTCGGCCGCACCGGCCGGACGGGCGGGGTCGCCGGGCAGCCAGGCGGCGGTGAGGCGGCCCGCGCCGAGCGGCAGCGACACGGCCGCCGCGGGCTCCTCGTCCAGCCCGAGGGCGATCTCCAGCGAGCCGCCGCCGATGTCGAGCAGCAGGAGCTTCCCCGCCGACCAGCCGAACCAGCGGCGGGCGGCCAGGAAGGTCAGCCGCGCCTCCTCCTCGCCGCTGAGGACGGCGAGGTCGACGCCGGTCTCGGCACGCACCCGGCCCAGTACGTCGTCGGCGTTGGTGGCGTCGCGCACCGCCGAGGTGGCGAACGCCAGCACCTCCTCGCACCCCTTGTCCTCGGCGGCCTGGACCGCCGAGGCCACCGTGGCGACCAGCCGGTCGACGCCCTCGGGGCCGATCGCCCCGTCCGCGTCGAGCAGCTGGGCGAGGCGGAGCTCCACCTTGTGCGAGTGCGCGGGCAGCGGACGGGCGCCGGGATGGGCGTCCATCACCAGCAGATGAACCGTGTTCGACCCCACGTCGAGGACTCCGAGTCTCATACCCGGAACGCTACGCCGAAAGGGACTTACTCTTGGCGCGTGTCAAAGACGAACAAGGCGAAGCCGGGCAAAGCGACGAAGAAGCCTCGAACCAATCAGGATCAGAATCAGGAGAGTCAGCGGACGGAAAAGAACGGACCGGACCGGTCCGACGAGAAGGGCATCGATTTTCCCCGCGCGTGGGTGGAGTTCCCGGACCCCGCCGACGACGAGCAGGTGTTCCGCTGTGACCTGACGTGGCTGACCTCCCGGTGGAGCTGCATCTTCGGCAGCGGCTGCCAGGGCATCCAGGCGGGCCGCGCGGACGACGGCTGCTGCACCCTGGGCGCCCACTTCTCCGACGAGGACGACGAGAAGCGGGTGGCCGGTCACGTCGAGCGGCTGACCCCGGAGATGTGGCAGTTCCACGACGTCGGCACCTCGACGGGGTGGGTCGGCGTCGACGACGACGGTGAGCGCCAGACGCGCCGCTGGAAGGGCTCCTGCATCTTCCAGAACCGTCCCGGCTTCGCCGGTGGCGCGGGCTGTTCGCTGCACATCCTCGCCCTGAAGGAGGGCAAGGAGCCGCTGGAGACCAAGCCGGACGTCTGCTGGCAGCTCCCGGTCCGGCGTACGTACGACTGGATCGACCGCCCCGACGACACCCGGGTCCTCCAGATCTCCATCGGCGAGTACGACCGCCGGGGCTGGGGCCCGGGCGGTCACGACCTGCACTGGTGGTGCACCTCCGCCACCTCCGCGCACGGCGCGGGCGACCCGGTCTACGTGACGTACCGCCCCGAGCTCACCGAGCTGATGGGCAAGGAGGCGTACGAGAAGCTGGTCGAGCTCTGCGAGCAGCGGCTCGCCTCGCTGCTGCCGATGGCCCCGCACCCGGCGGACCCGGTGGCGAAGGCCTGAGGCCGGTACCCGCGTGCCGGGGGTGCGGCCGGGCGCGTCCCGCTCCGGCCTTCCCGCGTGCGCGGGTGAGGGCGGGCGCGGGTGAGGGCGGGGGCCCGCCTGCCACCCCGGCGGTCCCCGCACCTGCGGCCAGGGGCCCCGCGTCTCACCCCGCCGGCGCCGGCTCGCCGGTGCCGGCGGGCGGGGCGGACGGGTCCGGCGCATGGGGCGGTGGCTGGTCCGGTGACCGGTCGGGCGGGGCCGGTTCGGTCGGGCCCGGTGTGGCCGACGGGCCGGGCGTACCGGTCGTACCGGGCGTACCGGTCGTACCGCTGGAGCCGGTCGGGCCCGGCGACGGGCTCTGTGGCGGTGCCGTGGAGTCCGCCGGCTCGGGGGTCACCCTGGCCGACGCCGCGTGGACGGGCTCGGACGCCTCGGGTGCGGCGGGTCCGGGCGGGGCGGCGGGCGCCACGGGGTGCAGCGGCCGTCCGGCCGGGAAGCCGGTGAACGCGGGGGTGCGGCCGCGCCCCTCGATCCGTACGTGCTGGGACCCGGGCGCCAGGACGACCCGGGCACGCCAGGGGTGGCGCGGCTCCCGCGACCGGTCCACCTGGACGTGCACGGTGACGCTCTCCCCCGCCGCGAGCGTGCCCGAGGAACGGCTGAGCCGCAGCCAGCGGGCGTCGGTACGGGCCGCCCAGAGGACGGGCCCGCCCCGGGAGGCCGTCAGCCGGAGGGACGTGACACCGCCGGCGGTCCGGGCGACGGCCGTGAGCGCCCCTGCCCGGCGCGCGCCGGGTCCCGTACTGATCACCTCGGCGGTGACGTCCGGGGCGGGCCCGTCCGTCGCGCCGTCCCGGGCCCCGGCGCGGACGTCCTCGGCGTGCCCGCCGCCGCCCCCGCCTCCGCCGCCGTCCCTGCCGCGGCGGTCGTACCCGCCCCGCCCGTCGTCGCCGCCCCTGGCGTCCGAGAAGGTTCCGGCCGAGTCGCCGACCGCGTCCATCTCCGTCGCGGCGGCCGACGCCCCCTCGTGGCCGTCACCGGCCGACGCTCCCCGGTACGCCGCCGCCCACAGCGCGATGACCGGCGCCGCCACGACCGTCGCCACCACCGTCGTCGTCATGACCCGGGCGCGCAGCCGGTCGCGGCGGGCGGCGTGGTCCTTCGGGTCGAGCGGGTAGCCGGTCCGGTCGAAGCGCGGGGAACCGGCGCGGGAACGCTGGGCGTGCGCCATCGCCACCCGCACCGACGGCCGGGGCGCCTCCACCACGGGCAGTCCCGCGGCGGGGGCGACGGCCACGCCGGGCCAGGGGCCGGCGGCTCCGGCGCGTTCGGCGGCGCGCCGGCAGCGCGGGCAGTCGTCGACGTGGCGGACGAGCTCACGGCGCAGCGGGGCGGAGAGCAGTGACTGCCGGTTGCCGGTGAGGCTGCGGGCGGCGGAGCAGGTGCCGTCCTCGGCGACGGCGAGCGCGGCCCGGGTCCGCTCGACCTCGCAGGCGGCCGCCGCGAGGAGTTCCCGCGCGGTGGCCGGGTCGAGTCCGAGCACGGAGGCGACGGCGCGGGGGGTGAGCCCGTGCCGTACGGAGAGTTCGAGCGCCTCCCGCTGCTCGGGCGTGGTACCGGCCGCCTCCGGCCAGGCCAGCTGGGCGAGTTCGCGGCGGCGCGCCTCGGACGCGGCGCTCTCCCCCTCGGGCGGAACGGTCGCCTCCTCGGGGGTGGCGCGGGCAGGCCGGGCGGTGTCCCCCGTACCCCCCTGCGCCCCCTCCGCGCCCCGATCGGCCGGACGTCCGGGGCCGCCGGGGCCCGGGCCGGTGGCGGTCGCTGGTCCGGTGGCGGTCGCTGGTCCGGTCGCGGGGGCGGCCGCCGGGGTGGGGGCCCGGCCTGTGACGGGCGCCGGGGCGGGGGCTGTTGCCGGGGCGGGGGCGGGTGGCTGTGGCGGGGTGGCCAGGGCGAGGGCGTCCGCGAGGACGGCGCCGCGCTCCTCACGCGCCCCGCGGCCGAAGTCCCTGGGCGTCCTGCGGTGGGCCTGACGCCCGCGCTTCCGCTCGGCGAGCACCCGCAGGCACATCCACCTGGCCAGCGCGTACAGCCAGGATTTACGTTCCTCCTGACCCGTGGGGCACCGGCCGTCCTGGCGTTCCGCGACAGCGAGGACGGCTCCCAGCGCCTCCGTGGCCGCCTCGTGGTCGCAGAGCACGGAGAGGCAGTAGGTGAAGAGGCCGTCGAGGTACGGCTCGTAACGTGCGGGCGGTCGCTGCGCCGGGAGGTGGGGGGCGCGACGGTGCGATCGGTGTGCGCCGGTGGTGTGCGTGGGGGGCTCCAGCCTGCTGCTCGTCACCGTGCGACGGTAAGCAGAGGAGGAGGCACCTTTAGCGCCCCTTCCGGACATTTAATCCCTATGGGTGAACGTACCGCTCGAAACGGGACAGGAACCCCCGATTCCGTTGCGTGCGCCGTAGTAAAATGCCGTAGCAAAACACTGCCTACTCCCCACGGGTCCCGACCTGCCGGGACGGGCGCGTGCCGAGAGGCCCACCCGTCCCGAAAGCGCGCAGGCCGCCGGAGACCGCCCGTGCCGCGTCGGGCCCTACAGCACCCGGCCGGACGCCAGCAGTGCGCGGTGCGGGAGCGCCAGCGGCTTCTCGTCCTCGCCGCCCGGGAGCGCGAACTCCGCGCTGAACTCCTCGTAGTGGCGCTTGATCTCCGCCACCGTGGCGGGCGTCTGGGCGGTGACGATGCGGCCGATCGTCGCCACCCCGGACGCGGCCCCGCTCCACCACTCGTCGGCCGTGGCCCGGTGGTCCCAGGCGAGGGCCGTGCAGGAGACGTCCGCCAGTCCGGCTCCCGCCAGCAGCGCGGCGAGGCCTTCGGGGGTCTGCTCGAACGCCTCCTCGGGGGCGAGCGGGGGCACCTCCGGCGGGCGGAGGGCTCCGGCGGCGGCGACCGCCCGGCCCAGCAGCCGCTGGCCGGTCCCGGCGTCTGCGCCCCAGATGGTGACGGCTATCCGCCCGCCGGGGCGGGTCACCCGGCGCAGTTCGGCGAGCGCCTTGCGGGGGCGCCCGACGTGGTTGAGGACGAAGTTGGCGGCCACCGCGTCGAACTCGCCGTCCGCGAAGGGCAGCTCGGGCAGGAGCGCGACGCGCACGTCGGCCGCCGGGGCCGCCTCGGTGGCGCTCTTCACCATGTCCGGTTCCGCGTCCACGGCCGTGACCACCGCGCCCCTGGTACACGCGGCCACGGCCACCGCCCCGGTGCCGGTGCCCACGTCCAGGACACGGGTGCCCCCGCTCACCCCCGCCGCGTCCAGCAGGTCGGGCACGGTACGGGCGCAGAGCCGGGCGAAGCTCGCGGCGTAGGCGTCGGCCAGGCCCGCCCACTTCAGGCGCTCGGCCTCGTCGAACGGTGTGGTGTTGCTGGTCATGCGGTCCCCTCCCACGATGGGGCCGCGGTCGCCCGCGGCCTTCCGGAACCCCCATTGTCGTAGCCGGGCTATACGGTGACGCCATGGTTGCCCGTACGAAGTCCACGAAGGACCGTCCGTCCTACCGCTGCACGGAGTGCGGCTGGACGACCGCCAAGTGGCTCGGCCGCTGCCCGGAGTGCCAGGCCTGGGGCACCGTCGAGGAGTTCGGCGGCGCGCCCGCCGTGCGCACCACCGCGGCCGGCCGGGTCTCCACCGCCGCGCTGCCCATCGGCCAGGTGGACAGCCGCCAGGCGACCGCCCGCTCGACCGGGGTCGGCGAGCTGGACCGGGTGCTGGGCGGCGGGCTCGTACCGGGCGCCGTGGTGCTGCTGGCCGGGGAGCCGGGTGTCGGCAAGTCGACCCTGCTGCTCGACGTGGCCGCGAAGGCCGCCAGTGAGGAGCACCGCACCCTCTACGTCACGGCCGAGGAGTCCGCGAGCCAGGTCCGGATGCGCGCGGACCGGATCAGGGCGATCAACGACCACCTCTACCTCGCGGCGGAGACCGACCTCTCGGCCGTGCTCGGCCACCTCGACGCGGTCAAGCCGTCCCTGCTGGTGCTGGACTCGGTACAGACGGTCGCGTCGCCGGAGATCGACGGAGCGCCGGGCGGCATGGCGCAGGTCCGCGAGGTCGCCGGGGCACTCATCCGCGCGTCCAAGGACCGGGGCATGGCGACGCTGCTGGTGGGTCACGTCACCAAGGACGGTGCCATCGCCGGGCCCCGGCTGCTGGAGCACCTGGTCGACGTGGTGCTCTCCTTCGAGGGCGACCGGCACGCGCGGCTGCGGCTGGTGCGTGGTGTCAAGAACCGTTACGGCGCGACCGACGAGGTCGGCTGCTTCGAGCTGCACGACGAGGGGATCACCGGCCTCGCCGATCCGTCCGGTCTCTTCCTGACGCGTCGCGACGAGCCGGTGCCCGGCACCTGTCTGACCGTCACCCTGGAGGGCAAGCGGCCGCTGGTCGCGGAGGTGCAGGCGCTCACGGTCGACTCGCAGATCCCGTCGCCCCGCCGCACCACCTCGGGTCTGGAGACCTCGCGGGTCTCCATGATGCTGGCGGTGCTGGAGCAGCGGGGCCGGATCAGCGCGCTGGGCAAGCGGGACATCTACAGCGCGACGGTGGGCGGGGTGAAGCTCACCGAGCCCGCCGCCGACCTGGCGATCGCGCTGGCGCTGGCGAGCGCCGCGAGCGACACCCCCCTCCCGAAGAACCTGGTCGCCATCGGTGAGGTGGGCCTCGCCGGAGAGGTGCGGCGGGTCACCGGGGTGCAGCGCCGGCTGGCCGAGGCGCACCGCCTCGGGTTCACGCACGCGCTGGTCCCGGGCGATCCGGGGAAGGTCCCCGCCGGTATGAAGGTCACAGAAGTCGCCGACATGGGCGATGCTCTCAGGGTGCTGCCGCGCCGCTCTCGTTCGGAGGCACCACGGGAGGACGGCGCGCGCCGGTAGACTTTGCCCTGGTCTCGCCCGCTCGCACGCGCGGCACGAGGGACGCAAGGGCACCGCAAACCTGTGACCGGAGGAGTGCAGTGGCAGCCAACGACCGGGCATCATCGCCCGGAAAGTCCGGCCAAGGCACCGGTAACGAAGCGCTGATGCGCGCTTCGCTGAGCGCGGTCGCGCCCGGAACGGCCCTGCGTGACGGGCTGGAGCGCATTCTGCGGGGGAACACCGGAGGGCTGATCGTCCTCGGCATGGACAAGACCGTCGAGTCGATGTGCACCGGCGGTTTCGTGATGAACGTCGAGTTCGCCGCGACCCGTCTGCGCGAGCTGTGCAAGCTCGACGGCGCGCTCATCCTCGACAAGGACATCACCAAGATCCTGCGGGCGGGCGTCCAGCTCGTCCCGGACGCCTCGATCCCCACCGAGGAGACCGGAACCCGTCACCGCACGGCCGACCGCGTCTCCAAGTCGTGCGGTTTCCCGGTCGTCTCGGTCTCCCAGTCGATGCGCCTGATCGCGCTGTACGTCGACGGCGAGCGCCGGGTACTGGAGGAGTCCTCGGCGATCCTGTCCCGCGCCAACCAGGCCCTCGCCACGCTGGAGCGGTACAAGCTCCGCCTCGACGAGGTCGCCGGCACGCTCTCCGCGCTGGAGATCGAGGACCTGGTGACGGTCCGGGACGTGACGGCCGTCGCGCAGCGGCTGGAGATGGTGCGCCGGATCGCGACGGAGATCGCGGAGTACGTGGTCGAGCTCGGCACCGACGGACGCCTGTTGGCGCTCCAGCTGGACGAGCTGATCGCGGGCGTGGAGCCGGAGCGGGAGCTCGTCGTCCGCGACTACGTCCCCGAGCCGACGGCGAAGCGTTCGCGCACGGTCGCGGAGGCGCTGACCGAGCTGGACGCGCTGAGCCACCCCGAGCTGCTCGAACTCGCCGTGGTGGCACGGTCGCTGGGGTACAGCGGTTCGCCCGAGACGCTCGACTCGGCCGTGTCCCCGCGCGGTTTCCGGCTGCTGGCGAAGGTGCCGCGGCTGCCCGGCGCGATCATGGAGCGGCTGGTGGAGCACTTCGGCGGACTGCAGAAGCTGCTCGCGGCGAGCGTGGACGACCTGCAGACCGTGGACGGCGTCGGCGAGGCGCGGGCGCGCAGCGTCCGCGAGGGCCTCTCCCGGCTCGCCGAGTCCTCGATCCTGGAGCGGTACGTCTGACGGCCGGCGCGGGCCCGCACGGATGCGGGCCCGGGGCCCGGGGCGTCAGTCCTTGGCGAGCACGAAGGACGCGCGCTGCAGCGGCTCGCCCGGGGCCTCGGCCTCCAGGAGGTACGTACCCGGGGCCGCCTTGCCGGTCCGCGGGGTCGCGCAGCCCGGGGTGCTCCTGGCGCGGTTCCAGTCGATCGTGCGGATCACCGTCTGCCCGGCCGGGACCTTGAAGTAGAGGCTGCCGGACGCGGCCGGGCAGTCCTTCGAGGACCAGACCTGGTCGTCGTCGTCACCGCTGGCGTCCGTGACGGTGAGCACCACGGTCTTCGGACCGAGGTCGGCCTTGCAGTCGCCGGTGGACGTGTTCTTCGCGATCAGCTCGAACTTCGGGGTTTCCTCGGGGCCGTACGTCACCTTGGTCCGCACGCTCAACTGCACGGCGGCGGGGCGGCAGTCGGGGAGCGCGGAGTTCGCGGGGACCTGGATCCCCTTCGTACCGGCGGCCGGGGCGGTGCCGCCCGAGGCCGCGTCCGCGGAGGCGTCCGCGCCGGGCGAGGGGCTCGTGGTCGCGTCGTCGCCGTTCGCGCCGTCCGTCGAACCGTCGGAGGACGCGCCGTCGCTGTCGCCACCACCCGACTCGTGTCGCCCGCCGGGCTGTTGACTGATCGCCGGCCCGGAGTCGGAGGGGCCGGGTGTGATCGAACGCGCGGGCTCGGAGCTGCCGGGCTTGGCGTCGGGCGCGCTCTTCTTGTGACCCGTGCCGGGCAGGAAGACCCAGGCGAGCAGCGCCGCGAGCAGCGCAACCAGAATCGCCGCTACCACCCTCCGTCGCCAGTAGATGCTGGAGGGAAGCGGGCCGACCGGTTTGCGCAGAGATCCCACGTCGCAAACTGTACGAGAGATCGTGCCCAACTCCCGCCCCACCCGCCGCTCCGATGGTCAACTTTTGCGGATCATCATTCCGCAGGGGGCTGTTGACCACCTGATGCGCGCCCGCTTCACACCGTATGCGCCGGGCAAGAAGGATGATAGCGGGACAGAGGGGACAGAACGGGTGGCGTTGTTCGCCCAGAGGCTCTCGCACGTGGGCGACACCCCCGTGCCCGTGACCGTCGCCGGGGCTTCCGTGCCAGGATCGTAGGTGCGATGACTGCCACGACTTCGACACACACGCCCCCCGCTTCCCTCCTCCACACCCCCGTCATCGGGTGGTTCGAGCAGCACGCCCGCGATCTGCCCTGGCGCCGCCCCGAGGCCGGCGCCTGGGGCGTGATGGTGAGCGAGTTCATGCTCCAGCAGACCCCGGTGAACCGGGTCCTCCCGGTGTACGAGCAGTGGCTGGCCCGCTGGCCACGCCCGGCCGACCTGGCCGCCGAGGCGCCGGGCGAGGCGGTCCGCGCCTGGGGCCGGCTCGGCTACCCGCGCCGCGCCCTGCGCCTGCACGGCGCCGCCCAGGCCATAACGGAACGCCACGGCGGAGACGTGCCGAGTGAGCACGCCCAGCTGCTGGCGCTGCCCGGGATCGGCGAGTACACGGCGGCGGCCGTCGCCTCGTTCGCGTACGGACAGCGGCACGCGGTGCTCGACACCAACGTCCGCCGGGTGTTCGCGCGGGCGGCCACCGGCATCCAGTACCCGCCGAACGCGACCACCGCCGCCGAACGGAAGCTCGCCCGCGCGCTGCTCCCCGAGGAGGACGGCCGGGCCGCGGCCTGGGCGGCGGCGACGATGGAACTCGGCGCGCTGGTGTGCACCGCGAAGAACGAGGACTGCTCGCGCTGCCCGATCGCCTCGCAGTGCGCCTGGCTGCTCGCCGGGAAGCCCGCGCACCAGGGCCCGGCCCGCCGGGGCCAGACGTACGCCGGTACGGACCGGCAGGTGCGCGGCCGGCTCCTCGCGGTGCTCCGCGACTCCGTCGCCCCGGTCTCGCAGGCCGCCCTGGACGCGGTGTGGGACGAGCCGGTGCAGCGCGCCCGCGCCCTGGACGGCCTGGTGGCCGACGGGCTGGTGGAGCCCCTGTCGAACGGCCTCTACCGGCTGCCGCTGACCTGATCCGGCCCGGCCGGGACCTTGTAGCCCTCCGGGCACGGCGAAGCCCCCGGGACTGAACTTCTCGTTCGGTCCCGGGGGCTTCGTGGATCAGCCGTGCTCAGCGCTGGGCGCGATCCCGTTCGGTCAGACGGACACGTTGACGGTCCGCAGGAAGTTGACCGGGTTGATCGCCGAGCCGTAGTTGGCCGTGGTCCGGACCTCGAAGTGCAGGTGCGGGCCGCTGGAGTTACCGGTGTTGCCGGAGAGACCGATCTCCTGGCCGGTCTTCACGGTCTGGCCGATACGGACGTCGATCTTCGACAGGTGCGCGTACTGCGTGTACTTGCCGTTGGCGTGCTTGATCACGATGGCGTTGCCGTACGCGGGGCCGTCGCCGCCACCGTTCGGGCCGGCCTTGACGACCGTACCGGTGTGGGCCGCGTGGACCGGGGTACCGATCGGCACCGCGAAGTCCTGGCCGGAGTGCTTGTGCGCCCAGCGGTCGCCACCGGTGCCGTAGGTGGCACTCAGGGTGTAGTGCTTCACCGGGACCTGCCACGAGGCGGCGTTCTTCTTCGCGGCGGCCTGCTTGGCGGCAGCGACCTTCTTGGCGTTGTCGGCCTGCTCCGCGGCGGACTTCTTGGCGTCCACAGCGGCCTTGCTCTGGGCGGAAGCCTGCTTGGCGACCGCGTCGGCGGTGGTGGCACTGGTGAGGGCGACGGTGCCCGTGGTGCCGGAGGCGAACGCCGCGCCAGCACCCAGAACCATCGACGCTCCCAGACCGGCGGCCAGGACAGCGCCGCGGACACGAGAGGTGGACGGGCGGGTGGGGGTCGTAACGCGCTTCGACATACGAGTAAGTCCTCCGAAGATGGGGGGCTCCCCGGTCGTTCTGTCCGGGGGTGAAACCCGAGCGTTTGTCCGGGCTTGCTCCACCTTGGTAACCCGCCCTGGAGGGATGCTCAAGTACCCCATCTACGAGGGAAAGCCGTAGACCGGACACCGGGAATCGGGCGCGGGACGTCCCGTCGGAGAGGCCGCGCGAAGCCCGGAAAGCCCTCGACCGGAGACGCGAAACCGCAGGTGGAAGCGGTCCGAACCGGATATGGCCCCAGAATCCCGGCAGATCGTTCCGCCTTCCTTTGGTCCCGGCCACCCCCGGGACCAAAGACCTTCCGGCGATTCCGAGCACCACTACGAACCCCACTAGTAGGCTCGAAACGGCCTGTGCGCCTTGTCACCGCCGGTGGGACCAAGGGATGTCCGCTTTGGGACCTTCGGCACGCCACGTTCATAGAGCCGCCGAGCAGGCGGCTTCGGGGGACTGCCATGAGTACCGACGAAACCCACGCCCTGGACCGGATCGAACTGGCCGACGCCGTCGAATCGGTCCGCGACCAGCTCATCGAGGCCGCGGCCCGTGCCACCGGCCGCCCCGTCGTCTTCGGCGTGGGCGACATCCAGATGGAGTTCACCGTCGAGCTCCGCAAGGAGGCCAAGGCGGGCGGCAAGGTCAAGGCGTGGGTGGTGGAGGGAGGCGCCGACGCCTCCCGCACCACCGGCACCACGCACAAGGTCGCCTTCACCCTGAGCCCCCGCAAGGCCGACGGCTCCGGCCCGCTGGAGATCGGCAACGACGCCCCCGGCGGCAGCACCGCCCACTTCGGACGGGGACGCGGCGGCGAGTGAACACCCGTCCCCGCCCCGTACGCCCCACGGACCGCACGGTCGTCGTCCAGTCCGCCCGCCAAGGCAGCGGGGTGCTCCTCACGGACCAGCTGGTGCTGACCTGCGCGCACGTCCTCGGAGGCGAGGCGAGCGCGTCGGTCGCGCACCCGGACCTGCCGGAAACCGTGACCTGCCGCGTCCTCTGGGTGGACGCCGAACAGGACGCGGCGCTCCTGCTGGCCGACGGTCAGCTGCCGCCCGTCCCGCCGGTGCGCCTCGGCGTGCTCGCCTCTGCCCAGGCCCTCCCCGGCTGCGAGATCACCGGCTTCCCCGAGATCCAGCGGTACGGCTCCGAGCGCCATCTGGAGGCCGACCAGTACACGGCCACCGTGGTGCCCATGGCAGGCCTCCTCCGCAACCTCCTGGCCTGCGATCTGGACAGCCCGCCCCCGGTCACCGACAAGGACGGCGAGGCCCTGCTGGGCGGCCTCTCCGGCGGTCCGGTCTTCGCCGGGGCGGTCCTCCTCGGCCTCGCCCGCCAGATACCGCCCCGCCGCGACGGACGACGGGTGGAGTGCGTCTCGCTGCGCCCCGTGCTGGAGTCGGCGGGCTTCCGCCAGGCGTACGAGCAGACCACCGGGTCACAGCCCCGTACGGAACAGGTGCACGGCACCTACTCGGCCGACCTCCGGTACGAGGAGGAGTACGCGGACGCCCTCGGCGCCGCCTATCGCCGCACCAAGATCTTCGGCCTGGACGAGCTGGGCCGCCGCGACTCCGAGTGGGACCTGGACACCGCCTATCTGAGCCTGGAGGCGGAGACGGGCGGGCGGTGGACGGACAGAGGGGTCCGTCCCCCCGTCGCCCGGCCCACTCCCCGCCGCATCGACGATCTGCTGACCGACCGCCCCCGGGTACTGCTCCGGGGCGACGCGGGGGCAGGTAAGACCACACTGCTGTGGTGGCTGGCCGCCCATGCCGTCGCAAGAACGCTGCCGCCCCGGCTGGCGGCCCTCGACGGCCTCGTCCCCTTCGTCGTCCCGCTGCGCACGCTCCGGGCCCGCAACGAGCCGTTGCCCGCCCCCTCGGGCCTCCCGGGGGCCGCCCGGCTCACGGTGGACACCGCGCCGGACGGCTGGGCCGGGCGCGTGCTGGAGTCGGGCCGTGGACTCCTTCTGGTGGACGGGCTGGACGAGGTACCGCCCGGGGAGCGGGAGGAGGCGTACACCTGGCTCTCCAGCCTCCTCACCCGCTTCCCGGAGACCCGTTGCGTGGCCACCGTCCGCCCGCTCGCCGTCGAACCGGACTGGCTGGCCGCCGAGGGCTTCGAGGAGCTGCGGCTGCTGCCCCTGCGGAACGAGGACATCCAGGCGTTCGTGGCGGCCTGGCACAAGGCCGCACGACTGGACGACGACGACCATCAGCGCCTGCGTGAGCTGGAACACGACCTCGCCAGGCAATTCCGCACCAACCGCACGCTGAGCGACCTGGCGCGTACACCCCTGCTGTGCGCGGTGATCTGTGCCCTGCACCGCCGGCAGGAGGGCTTCCTCCCGAACACCCGGTGGAAGCTCTACCGGTCCTCACTCGACATGCTCCTGGGCAACCGGGACCAGCGGCGGGGTATCGGAGGCCCTGAGGGCATCACGATGGAGGTGGAGGAGCAGGCGCTGCTCCTCCAGCGGATCGCGATCTGGCTGGTGCGCGAGGGCCAGACGGAGTTCTCCCGCGAGCAGGCTCTGCGCCAGCTGGACCGGGCGCTGGCGAGCATGGAGCGGGTGCGGAAACAGGGGACGACCGACGCGATCCTGACCCACCTGCTCAACCGCAGCGGCCTTCTCCAGGAACGCACCGAAGACCTCTACCAGTTCACCCACCGCACATTCCAGGACTACCTGGCGGCCGCGGAGTTCGTCGAGTCGGATCAGATCAACGAACTGCTCCGGTGTGCCGAGGACGAGTCGTGGGCGGACGTGATCGAACTGGCGGCGGGCCACTGCGGCAGGCGCGCAATCGGCGAGCTGATCAACGGCCTGCTGGACCGGGCGGAGAAGTACGCCCCCGGCACCCTCGCCTTCGATCCCGAACTCGCCCCGAAGACCCGTGTGCTGGCCGCCCTCTGCGCCCAGCACGCCACGCTGCTGGACGAGGGGACGTGGGGCAGAGTGCGTACCGCGCTCGCAGGGCTCTACCCGCCCCGCCTGGCCTCGACGGTGAAACTACTCGGGTCCCTCGGTCCTGCTGCGCTGACCTACCTGCCGAGGCCCTCCGCCATCCGGTCCGACGTCATCGGCAACGAATGCATCGCGCAGCTGCTCGGCGAGGTCGGCGGACCGGAGGCCCTGTCGTACGCCCGTGACTGGGTGGCGGCCTCCCCGGGGGCAGCCCGCCTGCTGGCCTCCCGCTGGACGAGATTTCCCACCGAGGAGTTCGCGAAGGACGTGCTGGGCAAGGGAGATCTCGGCGGAGCGTTCCTGACCGTCCGCTCCCCTGCCGAGTTGACGGCACTGCCCCATCTCGGCCCTCTCGGGCGCTGGGTCGGCGTCACCCTCGGCGGCCCCTTCACCGACGCCGACCTGCGGCGCGGACTGTCCGAAGCCGCTCCCGGGAACCTGGGCCACCTCGGGAACCCACTGCTCCGCGACCTCTCGACGCTGCGCAACGGCGAAAACCTCAGGCATCTCACGGTCGACGGATGTCCCGGGGCCACCGATCTCTCCCCGCTCGGGGAATGGCCCGCCCTCCAGGAGGTCAACCTCGACGTCAGCCACCTCTCTTGGGACCGGCTCGCCGCTCTGCGGGACGTGGCGAGTCTGAGCGCGCTGGAACTCCGCTCCCCGGCAGGACGCCTGAGCGACCTCCCGCCCATCCCCCACCTCCGGCATCTGGCCCTGCTACGAAGTGGTGCGATGGAACTGGGCGATCTCCGGGGGTGGTCCTCGCTCCAGTCCTTGCGGTTGCCCACGGTGGCCTCGCTGACCTCGCTGGTGGCCGCGCTCCGCACCGCCCCGAGCCTCACCGAGGTCGAGGTGACCCGACCCCGCGCCGAGCCGTGGCCGGGACGCGAGGAGCCGGTCACAGGCGTCGTCAAACTCTCCTTCGGGGTCGACACGGGCCCTGGTACCGACCTGAGGCCGCTCCCCGGCCTGTTTCCGTCCCTTCGGTCCCTCACGCTGACCTGCCACACGGAAACCCGGATCGACCTGACACCCCTGCACGAGCAGCCCGAGCTGCACGTGAAGGTGGTCTGGCTGGCAGCCGGCGGGCAGCTCCTCGGCGCCGAGGAGCTGGGCGACCGCCTGTCCGTCCAGAGCCCCTTCTGACCTCCATGCCTTCCGCACAAAGAAACTGCCCCGGACCGATACCGGTCCGGGGCAGCCCCTTCAGCTCACGTGCTCACGCCTGGAACTACGACGCGTCCTTCGTCATGTTCGGGCCGGCGCCGCCGGCGGCCGACTCGATCGGCGGGACGTCGGGCAGAGCCGACTTCTCCTCGCCCCGGAAGGTGAACTTCTTCTCGTCGCCTTCGCCCTCCGTGCCGACGACCACGATGTGGCCGGGGCGCAGCTCGCCGAAGAGGATCTTCTCCGAGAGGATGTCCTCGATCTCGCGCTGGATCGTCCGGCGCAGCGGCCGGGCGCCCATCACGGGGTCGTAACCCTTCTTCGCGAGCAGGTTCTTCGCGTCCGTGCTGAGCTCGATGCCCATGTCACGGTCCTTGAGACGCTCATCCACCTTGGCGACCATGAGGTCGACGATCTGGATGATGTCTTCCTGGCTGAGCTGGTGGAAGACGACGGTGTCGTCGACACGGTTCAGGAACTCGGGCCGGAAGTGCTGCTTGAGCTCTTCGTTGACCTTGACCTTCATCCGGTCGTAGTTCGTCTTGACGTCGCCCTGGGCGGCGAAGCCCAGGTTGAAGCCCTTCGAGATGTCCCGGGTCCCGAGGTTGGTCGTCATGATGATGACCGTGTTCTTGAAGTCCACGACCCGGCCCTGGGAGTCGGTCAGGCGACCGTCTTCCAGAATCTGGAGCAGGGAATTGAAGATATCGGGGTGGGCCTTCTCGACCTCGTCGAAGAGGACGACGGAGAACGGCTTGCGGCGCACCTTCTCGGTGAGCTGGCCGCCCTCTTCGTAGCCCACGTAGCCGGGGGGCGAACCGAAGAGGCGGGAAACCGTGTGCTTCTCGCTGAACTCCGACATGTCGAGGGAGATCAGCGCGTCCTCGTCGCCGAAGAGGAATTCGGCGAGCGTCTTGGAGAGCTCGGTCTTACCGACACCGGACGGACCGGCGAAGATGAACGAGCCACCGGGGCGCTTCGGGTCCTTCAGGCCGGCCCGCGTACGGCGGATCGCCTGCGAAAGGGCCTTGATGGCGTCCTTCTGGCCGATGACGCGCTTGTGGAGCTCGTCCTCCATGCGCAGCAGACGGGAGGACTCCTCCTCCGTCAGCTTGAAGACCGGAATGCCGGTGGCGGTCGCCAGGACTTCGGCGATGAGCTCACCGTCGACCTCGGCGACGACGTCCATGTCGCCGGCCTTCCATTCCTTCTCGCGCTTGGTCTTCGCCGCCAGCAGCTGCTTCTCCTTGTCGCGGAGGGAAGCCGCCTTCTCGAAGTCCTGGGAGTCGATGGCCGACTCCTTGTCGCGGCGGACGCCCGCGATCTTCTCGTCGAACTCGCGGAGGTCCGGCGGCGCGGTCATCCGGCGGATGCGCATCCGGGAGCCGGCCTCGTCGATCAGGTCGATCGCCTTGTCCGGGAGGAAGCGGTCCGAGATGTACCGGTCGGCCAGGGTGGCGGCCTGGACCAGCGCCTCGTCCGTGATGGAGACCCGGTGGTGGGCCTCGTAACGGTCGCGCAGGCCCTTGAGGATCTCGATGGTGTGCGGCAGCGACGGCTCCGCGACCTGGATGGGCTGGAAGCGGCGCTCGAGGGCCGCGTCCTTCTCCAGGTGCTTGCGGTACTCGTCGAGCGTGGTCGCACCGATGGTCTGGAGCTCACCGCGGGCCAGCATCGGCTTCAGGATGCTCGCGGCGTCGATCGCGCCCTCGGCGGCACCCGCACCCACGAGGGTGTGGAGCTCGTCGATGAACAGGATGATGTCGCCGCGGGTGCGGATCTCCTTGAGGACCTTCTTCAGGCGCTCCTCGAAGTCACCGCGGTACCGGGAGCCGGCCACCAGGGCGCCGAGGTCCAGGGTGTAGAGGTGCTTGTCCTTGAGGGTCTCGGGCACCTCGCCCTTGACGATCGCCTGGGCCAGGCCCTCGACGACGGCCGTCTTGCCGACGCCGGGCTCACCGATGAGGACCGGGTTGTTCTTGGTCCGGCGGGACAGCACCTGCATGACCCGCTCGATCTCCTTCTCGCGCCCGATGACCGGGTCGAGCTTGGATTCGCGGGCGGCCTGCGTGAGGTTGCGGCCGAACTGGTCCAGCACCAGGGAGGTGGAGGGAGTGCCCTCGGCGGGGCCGCCGGCGGTGGCGGTCTCCTTGCCGGTGGAGTAACCGGAGAGCAGCTGGATGACCTGCTGCCGCACCCGGTTGAGGTCGGCACCCAGCTTCACCAGGACCTGCGCGGCGACGCCTTCGCCCTCGCGGATCAGGCCGAGCAGGATGTGCTCGGTGCCGATGTAGTTGTGGCCGAGCTGGAGGGCCTCGCGGAGCGACAGCTCCAGGACCTTCTTGGCTCGGGGCGTGAAGGGGATGTGGCCGGACGGGGCCTGCTGGCCCTGACCGATGATCTCCTCCACCTGCTGGCGGACCGCCTCGAGCGAAATCCCGAGGCTCTCCAGGGCCTTAGCGGCGACACCCTCACCCTCGTGGATAAGGCCCAGGAGAATGTGTTCGGTGCCGATGTAGTTGTGGTTGAGCATCCGGGCTTCTTCCTGAGCCAGGACGACAACCCGCCGCGCGCGGTCGGTGAACCTCTCGAACATCGTTAATCGCTCCTCAGAGCGGTCAGGCAGTTAGGGGTCGGTCCCCTCCCTGTCCTTCCGCAGCTTAGTCCCGCAAGCGGGGACCGCTCATTCCAACTGCCGACCGGATCACCCCCGCAGCAGCGAGGAAACCTTGCCGATCAGCCGACACCTGCTCCAACCCGATGGTGCGAGACGATGTTCCCGCAGGCCAGGCAGATACCCCTGTCACCACTACGCCGGTGGCGAACGCGAGACGCCCCGGTCGGTCTGTCGCCCCTTCCCACCAGTCATGTCTTACCCGCAATTACAGACAGTCCATGCGGCGCGCGCCCGTTCCCTCCGCTACGGGCGAACAACCGCGTGGCGCCCGACGCCCCCGTACACGCCCTTGACGGGAACCCTTCGTGATGCCGCGCACACCCGGCGTGACGCGGGTGGCGTCCCGCCGCGCCCCGGACCAGAGCTCCCCGGTCCTCGCGGGCTCCTCGCGCGGCACCTGGCGTAACCCGGACGGCGGTCCGGCGGTTCATCGCACATGACCCCCATCGTCCCGTCCCCCCGCGCCCCGCGGCCGTCCGACACGTCGGCGCCGGCCCCGTCGGGTCGCGGGCCGGCCCCGGACGCGGGTACGCGCCCGGCAGCCGGGCGAGCGAGCGGCACGGAGAGCGCCGGGCCGCTCCCGTACGGAGACGCGGAGGGGCCGGCGGACTCCGAGGAGGCCGCCGCGGCCACGGAGCGGTGGTACGAGGACGGGCTCGGCTGGGCGACCGACGGGGGCCGCCCGCCGGCGCTCCTGACCGGGGTCCGGTTCGACGTGCTGGAACTGCCCGCCGCCGCGGGCCGCGCGGTGCTGCGCAGGTTCGGCCGGACCGGCCCCGTGGCGGTGGCGCGGGGGCGGATGCGGCTGTTCGTGGCGGCCGGGAGCGCGGAGGAGCTGCCCGCACTGCTGGACTGGCTGGAGTGGGGCGGCATCGCGCTGGATCTCGTGGGCATCGGGGCCGGTGGCAGGATCACCGCACCGGCACCGCCCCGGCTGTCGCACCGCTTTCCGCCGGGGGCCGCGTTCTGGCTGCGGCCCCCAGAGCCGCCGCGGGGTCCGGATCCCTTTCTTCCGGGCCTCGCGGATTTCGGGAGCAGGGGTGGGGATGCTCCCGATCTCGTACGGCTGGTGGATATGGCGGCGACGGAATGCCACCGGGTCCGCCTGAGGCGTTCCCGGGTACTTCCGCCGGCCGTCGGGCCATCGAGTCAGCCGTTGGCGCGCTCGTAGGCCTCGCGGACGCTGGCGGGAACGCGACCGCGGTCATTCACGTCGTGGCCGTTCTCGCGGGCCCACTTGCGGATCTCGGCGGTGTCCTTGTTGCCGCCCGTACCGGTACCGAGCGCACGGCCCTTGCGGCCCGTGGCGGCACGGCCGCCGGTGCGACGTCCGCTCTTGGTGTAGGGGTCGAGCAGATCACGGAGCTTGTCCGCGTTGGCCGTCGTGAGGTCGATCTCGTAGGTCTTGCCGTCCAGCGCGAACGTGACGGTCTCGTTCGCCTCGCCGCCGTCGAGGTCGTCAACAAGAAGGACCTGAACCTTCTGCGCCACGAGATATCCTTTCATCGAAAATGGAGTACGCGGAAAGGAAACCGCTTTTCCGGGGAAAACACAAACCCCAGGGAGAGGTTCAGGAGCCGGGGAACGCGGGAAACGGGCGCGTATCGGACATAGGGATCGGCGTACTTCTACCGATCACAGGTGCAGAAGCATCCGGCTGTTGCCCAAGGTGTTCGGCTTCACTCGTTCGAGACCGAGGAACTCGGCGACACCCTCGTCATAGGAACGCAGCAGCTCGCTGTAGACATCCATGTCGACCGGCGTCTCGCCGATCTCCGTGAACCCGTGCTTGGCGAAGAAGTCGACTTCGAAGGTCAGGCAGAAAACCCGGCGGACCCCCAGCCAGCGCGCGGTCTGCAACAGCTTGTCGAGAACCTGGTGTCCCACTCCGGTGCCCTTGACCCGGTGATCGACGGCGAGAGTTCGCACTTCGGCGAGGTCTTCCCACATCACATGGAGTGCGCCGCATCCGACGACCCTGGCGTCCTGGTCGCGTTCCGCGACCCAGAACTCCTGGATGTCCTCGTAAAGGGTGACCGTGGCTTTGTCCAGGAGGATGCCCTCGGTCACGTAGCCGTCGAGCAGCCGGCGGACCGCGGTCACATCGCTGGTCCTGGCACGGCGGACGGTGATGGCGGGCTTTTCGACCGCCGGGTCGGTTTCGCCTTCGGTTTCCGACTGGCTTTGCGTCAGGTCTGCAGACATGGCCCGACGCTATCGCCCACCGTCCTCGCCCGTACCATCGGCCGGAACATCGGACGCGCCGTCGGCCGTTGCCTCTTCCGCCTCGCCTTCCGTGGCGTCCGCCGCCCCTCCACCGGAGTCCACGGAGTCCGCGGGCTCCCCCCCGGTACCGCCCGGACCTGGGGAAATGATCCGCACGGCGTCGCTGAGGGCTTCTCGCTGCTCCGCGGACATCATGCCGAAGAAGGCGACGAGAGCGGCAGCGGGGTTGTCGCTCCGGGACCAGGCTTCGTTCATCAGTGCGGCCGAGTACGCGGCGCGCGTGGAGACCGCCATATATCGATAAGCCCGGCCGTCGACTTCCCTGCGGACCCACCCCTTCTGGTGAAGGTTGTCCATAACCGTCATGACGGTGGTGTAAGCGATCGAGCGTTCCCGCTGAAGGTCTTCCAGTACTTCTCGCACGGTGACGGGTCGGTTCCATTGCCAGACGCGCGTCATCACGGCGTCTTCCAGCTCTCCCAATTGACGGGGCACACGGTCACCTTAATGCTAGATGTCCGAAATGCGTAGTTATTTTCTTCAGAGGTCCCGCGCCCGGAGAACCGGAAGAGAACCCCGGGGAACCCCGGAGGTCACGAAAAAGAGCGCGCGGCTCGATGCGAGCCCCGCGCTCTTCGGAGTGCGCCGGGTTGTGCGGGTGTCAGCGGGGGGCGCGAATTATGTGCCGCGCGCCGTCGGACGGTCCGATAACCGTCCGGACGGTCGGTTGCCCGTCGCCCGAGAGGCGGCAGAACGCACGACACCGGCACCCGGACCCCTCGGAGGCTCCGGAATCCGGGCACCCGGACACCGGAGCGGGCGCGGAAATCCGGATCGGGGCACCCGGACGGGGCGGATACCGGGCAGGGATACGCGGCATCCGAACGCCGGAATCGGGTGCCGGCGCCGGACGCGAAAGCCGTATACGGCAGGAAGAACGCCGGTCACGTGCGCCGCGCACGCGGCACCGGTCATACGCCGGAACCGCTCGGATCGGGTCGCGAACCGACGCCGGCGCCCGGGCGCTCCCCAGCTTCGTCCGCGCTCCCGCACTCCACCGATCGATCAGTACGCCACCGAAGTACCCGGACGCGAAGTACCAAGATGCGAAGTACCAAGACGCGAATCACCGGGATGCGAATCACCGGGATGCGAAGTACCGGGATGCGAAGGCTCGACGCCGAAGTACTCGGCAGCAGAACCGCTCGGAGGCCGAACCGCTCGGAGGCCGAACCGCTCGGAGGCCGAGGTGAGTCGGACGCCGGAGCGAGTCAGACGCTTTCGGCGGCCGGTGCCTGGCGGGCGGCCTCGGCGCGGGCGAGGGCGGCGTCCACGGCCGCGTCTTCCTTGCCCTTGTTCGGCCCGCCCTGGCTCTTCACGATCGTCATCACGAGCCGGATGAAGAACGCGGCCATCACCACGGGCGGAACAAGCGCTTTTACGTAGTCCATGAAGTCCAGAGTAGCGACGCCCGCACCGCGGCCCGAGGCGCCCTCCCGGTGGGTCGGGGCCGGACCGCCGTGCGGGCGGCGGGAACGCGTGGGCGGGTCAGCCGGCGGCGCGCCGCTCCTCCGGCGCCGGCGCCGGGCGACGGCGGGGCGGGAAGACCTCGGACGGCTTGGGCATCGGGCGGTCGCCCGGCGCCGACGGCCGGGACGGGGTGGCCGGGCCCGAGGGCCGCTGGGGCTCCGCCTCCGCGCGGCCGCCCGGCAGGGCCAGCAGCCTGCTGCGGGGTCCCGGTGCGGTGAGGCCGGCGGTGCGGCCCGCCAGCCGGGCGCGTACGGAGCGCTCCGCGAGCACCCGGCAGCGCTCCAGGAGCGCCGCCGCGACCGGTCTGCCGCGCAGCGCCCGCAGGGCGGCGAGATCGTCCGGCCGGGGGTCGTAACCGGCGGCCAGGGCGTCCTGGAGGAGCTCCAGGTAGCCGCTGACGGAGCCGGGGAGGGCGGCGCGGTAGCGGGCGAGGTCGGCGAGCAGGAACGCGCGGAGCCGGCCCGCCTCACCGACCGCGTCGTCCACCGCTCCCGCGAGCCGCAGGCAGTCCTGGACATCCTCGTCGGGCAAGGGCATGGGGTGGAGGGCAACGGCGAGAGCGCGTCGGAGTACCCGCAGCTCGTCCGCACCGAACGCCATGCCGCCTCGTGATCCGTAGGGCGTGGGCATGGCGCGACAGTACGTGCTAAAGGGACAAAATCCTCTTAACTGGTCACATGTGGCGCGGCGCGCTCCGGTGCCCTCGCGCCGCCCGAGCACCGCCTGCGCGGGGCGTCGTCGCAGGTGCGCCAGGGTGCGCGCCTGCGACGACGGCGCACGACTACATCCGCGAGACGTTCCGCTCGTAGACCAGGCGGAGCCCGATGAGGGTCAGCCAGGGCTCGTGCTCGTCGATGACGGAGGCCTCCCCCAACACCATTGGCGCAAGGCCACCGGTCGCGATGACGGTCACGTCGTCGGGGTCGTCCGCCAGCTCGCGCTTCATCCGCGCGACCACGCCGTCCACCTGGCCCGCGAAGCCGTAGAGGATGCCCGCCTGCATGGCCTCGACGGTGTTCTTGCCGATGACGCTGCGCGGACGGGCCAGCTCGATCTTGCGGAGCTGGGCACCCCTCACTCCGAGCGCCTCGACCGAGATCTCGATGCCCGGGGCGATGACACCGCCGGTGTACTCGCCGCGCGCGGAGACCGCGTCGAAGGTGGTGGCGGTGCCGAAGTCGACGACGATCGCCGGGCCCCCGTACAGCTCGACCGCCGCGACCGCGTTGATGATGCGGTCGGCGCCGACCTCCTTGGGGTTGTCCATCAGGATCGGTACACCGGTCTTGATGCCGGGCTCCACGAGGACGGCGGGCACGTCGCCGTAGTAGCGGCGGGTCACCTCGCGCAGCTCGTGCAGGACGGCCGGGACCGTGGAGCAGATCGCGATGCCCTCGATGCCGTCGCCCAGCTCCACCCCGAGCAGCGGGTGCATGCCCATCAGGCCCTGCAGGAGCACCGCCAGTTCGTCCGCGGTGCGGCGGGAGTCGGTGGAGATGCGCCAGTGCTCGACGATCTCCTCGCCGTCGAAGAGGCCGAGGACGGTGTGGGTGTTGCCGACGTCGATGGTGAGCAGCATCAGGCGTCGGCCTCGCCGGTGGCGGGGACCTCGCGGAAGTCCAGCCCGATGTCGAGGATGGGCGAGGAGTGGGTGAGCGCGCCGACCGCGAGGTAGTCGACGCCCGCGTCCGCGTAGGCGCGGGCGGTGTCCAGGGTGAGCCGGCCGGAGGACTCCAGCACGGCGCGCCCGCCGACGAGCGCGACGGCCTCCTCGGTCTCGCCCGGGGTGAAGTTGTCCAGCAGGATCAGGTCGGCGCCGGCCTCCAGCACCTCGCGGACCTGCTGGAGGGTGTCGACCTCGACCTCGATGGCCAGCTCGGGGAACTCCTCGCGGACCCGCTTGAACGCCTCGGCGACGCCGCCGGCCGCGATCACGTGATTGTCCTTGACCAGGGCCGCGTCGGAGAGCGACATCCGGTGGTTGACGCCGCCGCCGCAGCGGACCGCGTACTTCTCCAGCGCGCGCAGGCCCGGGGTGGTCTTGCGGGTGTCGCGGACCTGGGCCTTCGAGCCCTCCAGGACGTCGGCCCACTTGCGGGTGGCGGTGGCGATGCCGGAGAGGCGGCAGAGCAGGTTGAGCGCGCCGCGCTCGCCGGTGAGCAGGTCGCGGGTGCGGGTGGTGACCGTCAGCAGCTTCTGGCCGGCGGTGACGCGCTCGCCGTCCTCGACATGGCGTTCGACCTCGAAGTCGTCGGTGCAGACGATGGAGAGCACGGCCTCGGCGACGCGCAGGCCCGCGACGACACCGTCCTCGCGGGCGGTGAAGTCACCGGTGGCGACGGCGTCCTCGGGGACGGTCGCGACGGTGGTGACGTCCACCCCGCCGTCGAGGTCCTCCTCGATCGCGACGTGCGCGATGTCCTCCACCTGGACGGGGTCGAGTCCGGCCTCGGCGAGCAGTTCGGCGAGGGCGGGGTCGAGCCCGCACTCCAGGGCGTCGGGGTCGTAGTCGTCGGAGGCGCAGCCGCAGTCGTCGCCGCAGCCGCCCGCGGACGCTGCGGGGGCCCCGATGTGGATCAGCGGGACGTCCACCGGTGTCGGGCGGTTCTCTTCGGGCGTGCTCACGGTTGCGGCTCCTCGGGGGCTTCGTGCGGTGCGGTGGCTGGTCGGTGCGGTGGTGCGCGGCGGTGGTGCGGCGCGGTCAGGCCGTGCGGTGGCCGGGGCCGGTCTCCGGGAGTACCGGGTCGAAGTCGGCGCCCCGCGTGCGGCGCACGGAGAGCGTCCGGTCCTCGCCGACGCGTACGACGAGGTGGGCGCGCCAGTCCGCGTCGTCGCGGTCGGGGTGGTCCTCGCGCCAGTGGCAGCCGCGGGTCTCGGTGCGTCGGCTCGCGGCGGCGACCAGGACCCGGGAGACCAGCAGGAGGTTGGTGGTCTCCCACGCCTCGACCCCGGGCACGGCGGCCTTCCCGCCGGGCTGTCCGGAGCCGGCCGCGCTGTCGTGCAGCGCCTCCAGCTCCCGGGCGGCGGCGGCCAGGCTCTCCGCGGAGCGGAGCACTCCGGCGCCCCGGGTCATGATCCGCTGGATCGTCGTACGGGCCTCGGGGTCGAGCAGCGCGGAGAGCGGGCCGCCCTCGGGGCGGACCGCTTCGGTGCGGGCGGGGCGGCGCTCGGCGATGTCGGCGGCGATGCGCTCGGCGAAGACGAGCCCCTCCAGGAGGGAGTTGGAGGCGAGGCGGTTGGCGCCGTGCACCCCGGTGCAGGCGGTCTCCCCGCAGGCGTACAGGCCGGGCACGGTGGTGCGTCCGCGCAGGTCGGTACGGACGCCGCCGGAGGCGTAGTGGGCGGCGGGCGCGACCGGGATCGGCTCGGTGACCGGGTCGATGCCGTGTTCGCGGCAGGCGGCCAGGATCGTGGGGAAGCGCCGCTCCCACATCTCGGCGCCGAAGTGCCGGCCGTCGAGGTACATGTGCTGGGTGCCGTGCAGCTGCATCTGGCGGGTGATGGCCTTGGCGACGATGTCGCGCGGGGCGAGCTCCGCCAGCTCGTGCTGCCCGGTCATGAAGCGGGTACCGGCGGCGTCCACGAGGTGGGCGCCCTCGCCGCGTACCGCTTCCGAGACCAGCGGCTGCTGGCCCTCGGAGTCGGCTCCCAGGAAGAGGACCGTGGGGTGGAACTGGACGAACTCCAGGTCCGAGATCTCCGCCCCGGCCCGCAGCGCGAGCGCCACGCCGTCGCCGGTGGAGACCGGCGGGTTGGTGGTGGCGGAGAAGACCTGGCCCATACCGCCGGTGGCGAGCACCACCGAGGGGGCGCGGACGGCGCCGACCCCGTCGTGCTGGCCCTCGCCCATGACGTGCAGGCTGACACCGGCCGTACGGCCTTCGGCGTCGGTGAGCAGGTCCAGGACCAGGGCGTTCTCGATGGTGTGCAGGGCGCGGGTGCGTACCGCCTCCACCAGGGCGCGGGAGACCTCGGCACCGGTGGCGTCGCCGCCCGCGTGCACGATCCGGTTCCGGTGGTGGCCGCCCTCGCGGGTGAGGGCGACGTCGCCGCCCTCGGTGGTGTCGAAGTGCGCCCCGGTCTCGATGAGCCGGCGCACCGCGCCGGGCCCCTCGGTGGCCAGGGTGCGGACGGCCGGCTCGTCGCAGAGTCCCGCGCCCGCGACGAGGGTGTCGTCGAGGTGCTGCTCGGGGGTGTCGCCCTCGCCGAGCGCGGCGGCGATGCCGCCCTGGGCCCAGCGGGTCGAGCCGTCGTCCAGGCGTGCCTTGGTGACGACGACGGTGTCGAGTCCGGCGGCGACGCAGCGCAGGGCGGTGGTGAGCCCGGCCACGCCGGAGCCGACGACCACGACGTCGGCGTCGATGGACCAGCCGGGTTCGGGGGCGGTCAGCCGTATTCCGGTCACGAGAGGTCTCCCAGAGTGAGGGGGATGTTGTCGATCAGACGGGTGGCGCCGACCCGGGCGGCGACGGCGAGGACGGCTTCGCCGCCGTCCCGGTCGTCGGGGACCTCGGTGAAGTCGGCCGGGTCCACCAGGGCGAGGTAGTCGAGTACGAGCGGTTCCGGCGCCCGGGCCGCGTCCTCCAGGACGGTACGCGCGGCGGAGCGGACGGCTTCGGCCGTGCGGCCGAGCGGTGCGAGCGCCACGGCCTGGGCGTCGGCGGCGAGGCGGGACTCGCCGAGCGCGTTGAGTCCGGCGGCCCGGTCGGTGCCGGTGCGCGCCCCGCCGGGTCCCCCGCCGGTCTCCCGCGCCGGGCCACCGGTCGCCAGGGCGCGTTCGCGCAGCGCCTGCTGGGCGGCGAGCCGGTCGCGGGCGGCGAACAGGGCGGCCGACAGGGCGAGGGCGGTACGCCGCTCCACCGGGGACAGGAACCGGTTGCGGCTGGAGAGCGCGAGGCCGTCGGGGTCGCGGACGGTGGGGACCGCGGTGATCTCGATGCCGAAGTTGAGGTCGCGGACCATCCGGCGGACCAGCGCGAGCTGCTGGGCGTCCTTCTGCCCGAAGAGCGCCTCGTCCGGGCGGGTCAGGTGGAGGAGCTTGGCGACGACGGTGAGCATCCCGTCGAAGTGGCCGGGGCGCGAGGCGCCTTCGAGACGCTCGCCCATCGGCCCGGCGGTGATCCGGACCTGCGGGTCGCCGCCCGGGTACACCTCTTCCACCGAGGGTGCGAAGACCACGTCCGCGCCGGCCGCCGAGGCCACCGCGAGGTCGGCCTCCAGGGTGCGCGGGTAGCGGTCCAGGTCGGCGGCCTCTCCGAACTGGAGCGGGTTCACGAAGACGGTGACCACGACCTGGCCGTCGCGTCCCGCAGCCTCGCGGGCGGCCCGGATCAGGGTGCCGTGGCCGTCGTGCAGCGCGCCCATCGTCATGACGACGGTCCGGCGGGCGCCCGCCGGGCGGGGCAGCGCCTCCAGCGCCTCGGCGGTGTGCAGCAGGACGGCGGTGTCCGGCGGGGTGGGTGCGGCGGTCATCGGGACTCCCCCGGCTCTTCGTCGTCGGTGGGTGCGGGGCCCGCGGGGCCGGCCGTGCGCGTGCCGTCCGCGAGGACGCCGAGCAGGTCCTCGGCGGACTCCGGCTTGAGCAGGCCGTGCGCGAGGGCCCGGTCGGCGGTGGCGCGGGCCATCGCGAGGTACCCCGCGACCATCTGCGGGGCGTGGTCGCGCAACTCGCCGACGTGCGCGGCGACCGTGCCCGCGTCGCCGCGCGCCACCGGGCCGGTGAGGGCCGCGTCGCCGGAGCGCAGGGCGTTGTCGAGCGCGGCACCGAGGAGCGGGCCGAGCATCCGGTCGGGGGCCGAGACCCCCGCCTTGGCCAGCAGCTCCATCGCCTCGGCGACCAGGGTGACCAGGTGGTTCGCGCCGAGGGCGAGGGCCGCGTGGTAGAGCGGGCGGGCTTCCTCCTCGATCCACTCGGGTTCGCCGCCCATCTCGATGACGAGGGCCTCGGCGGCGAGCCGGAGCTCCTCGGGCGCGGTGATGCCGAAGGAGCATCCCGCGAGGCGCTGGACGTCCACGGGCGTGCCGGTGAACGTCATCGCGGGGTGCAGGGCGAGCGGCAGCGCCCCGGCGCGCAGGGCGGGGTCGAGCACCCGGGTGCCGTACCGCCCCGAGGTGTGGACGAGGAGCTGGCCGGGCCGGACGGCACCGGTGTCGGCGAGCCCCTGGACCAGGCCGGGCAGGGTGTCGTCGGGGACGGTGAGCAGCACCAGGTCGGCGCGGGCGAAGACCTCGGCGGGCGTCACCAGCGGTACGTCCGGCAGCAGGGCGGCGGCCCGGCGGCGGGAGGCGTCGGAGACGCCGGAGACGGCGACCGGGCGGTGGCCGGCGAGCTGGAGCGAGGCGGCGAGGGCGGGGCCGACGCGGCCCGCTCCGACGACGCCCACGGTGAGGCGGGCGGGGCGGTCCCTGGCTTCGAGGGGATCTCTCGGGTCTCGCGGGGATGTCGTGTTCACGCGGGTATGGCCTTCCGTTCCAGTCCGCGGGGGGTACCGGACGATTCCTCTGCATGCTACGCCAGCACCCCGCCCCGGCTCAGCTCTGTCCACAGCCTGTGGGTAACTTCCCGGTGCCCCGGAGCGGGCCTCGGCCGGGCCGCCGGGAAACCCCCGTGTGGGCGGCCCGGCCCGCGCGGGCGATGATCGTCGCATGGCGACTACGGACGAAGAGAAGGCGCGGCGGCGCAGGCAGACCGCATGGCGGGCCTCGCGCCGCATCCTGGCGCGCACGGCCTCCGACGGCACGCTGGGCGAGCGGCTGACCGCCCTCGCGGCGGACGCCGGATCGGTGTACGACCTGGACGGCCCCCTGGACGTCTACGGTGACGGGGTCGTCGCCGAGGTCGAGAAGCGGGTGGCCGGGCTGCTCGGCATGGAGGCCGCGGCCTTCTTCCCGACCGGCACGATGGCCCAGCAGGTCGCGCTGCGGTGCTGGGCGGCGCGTACCGGCAACGCCACCGTGGCCCTGCACCCGCTCGCCCACCCCGAGGTGCACGAGGAGGGGGCGCTCGGTGCGGTGAGCGGGCTGCGCACCGTGTACCCGACGAACGCGCCCCGGCTGCCCACCGCCGAGGAGGTCGCCGACTTCCCGGAGCCTTTCGGCACCCTGATGCTGGAGCTTCCGCTGCGGGACGCCGGTTTCACCCTGCCGACCTGGGAGGAACTGACCGAGGTCGTCGCGGCGGCCCGGGAGCGGGACGCGGTGGTGCACCTGGACGGGGCCCGCCTCTGGGAGTGCACCCCGCACTTCGGGCACGGCCTGGCGGAGATCGCGGCGCTCGCCGACAGCGTCTACGTCTCCTTCTACAAGTCGCTCGGCGGCATGTCCGGGGCGGTCCTGGCCGGCCCCCGGACGCTGATCGAGGAGGCCCGCTCCTGGCGTCACCGCTACGGCGGCCAGCTCTTCCAGCAGTACCCCGCCGCGCTCTCGGCCCTGATCGGCCTGGAGCAGGAGCTGCCCCGGCTGCGGGAGTACATGGACCATGCCGGGACGGTCGCCGGTGCGCTGGCGGAGGCGTTCGAGGAGTCGGCGGTGCCGTGGTTCCGGGTGCACCCCGAGCCGCCGCACACCCACCAGTTCCAGGTCTGGCTGCCGTACTCCCCCGAGGTGCTGGACGACGCCTCGCTGCGCCAGGCCGAGGAGACGGGCGTGACGCTCTTCCGCCGCTGGTTCACCGGGGCCCAGCTGCCGCCCGGGGTCGCGTACACCGAGGTCACCGTGAACGCGGCGGGGCTGGAGTGGACGGCCGACGACGTACGGGAGGCAGTGCGCGAGTTCGTCGCCCGCCTGGTCTGAGGCGGGCGCGCGGTGCCCGGCCTCGGCCGGGCCGGGTGCCGCCTCTTCACCGGCCCCTTCACCACCGGGGCCAGGACTCGTCCCTCCTCCGGGAGGCGACCTCGCGGCGGGCACGGTACCGGCGCAGCAGACCGCGCAGGACCTCCCGGTCGTGGGTGCCGGGCAGCGGCGGCGGGCGTTCGCCGCTGCGCGCCGTGCGCCAGGTGTCGTACATCTGCTGCTGTATCGCGTCCATGGCTTCAGCCTGCGCGGCACCGTCCCGGACCGCGCGTCGATTGACGGCCCCCGTCAAGCGATGTGCGCGCCGCGGTGGCCGGCGCGCACCATGGTCGGGTGAGCGTGACCATAGACATCGCCGGGCTGCCCGCCGACCGCATCGTTTTCGAGACCTCGCCCCTGGCCGAGCTGGGGATGGCCCTGCACGCGCTCTCGGAGCCGGGGCACCACCCCGGGCTGCACGGCTGGGTCACCGCGACCTCCGCCGCACTCCCGCCGGACCTCGCGGACCGGCTGCACGAGGCGGAGTTCCTCTGGCGGAACACCTTCTCCGACATCTTCATGCCGTTCGCCGGTGTCGAGGGCGGCGGCCGGGCCGGCGCCACCCTCGCCGAGGACCTGGACACCCTGGACCGGCTGGACGAGGAGCGGTTCGTCTCGGCCGCGCTGGAGTTCACCTCCTGCACCTCCTTCGGCACGGGTACCGCCTCCCCGCTGACGGACGAGGTGACGCGCGAGCGGGCGCGCGAGATGGCCGCCGCCCGCGGCCCGCGCCAGACCGACTTCACCGAACGGCTGCTCGCCGACCCCGGCTCCGTACGCGCCTGGCTCCGCCGGCTCTTCGAGGACTGCGAGGAGGCGTTCTTCGCGGACACCTGGAACCGGGCCCGCATCCCGCTGGTCGCGGACGCGCGGCACAAGACGGAGGTACTCCGCCGCAAGGGCCTGGCCGACGCGGTCACCGCGGTCTCGGCGGCGCTCTCGCTGAGCGAGGACGGCGACCGGCTGGTGGTCGACAAGCTGAACGCGGCCCGGACGACCGCGACCGGCCCCGGGGTGCGGCCCGGCATCACCCTCGTCCCCACCGGTTTCGGCTGGCCGCACCTGATGATCGGGCACGCTCCGGGGTGGCGGCCGACGATCCTCTATCCGGTGCACCGGCCCGAGCTGCCCTCGCCCGCCTCGGTGGAGTCCGTCCGGCTGCGTCTGGAGGCGCTGGCCCATCCGCTGCGGCTGCGGCTCTGCCGCAACCTGGCGCGCTCCCCTCACACCACCGGCGAACTCGCCGACGCGCACGGCATCACGTCCCCCGAGGTCTCCCGGCATCTGTCGGTGCTGAAGAAGGCGGGCCTGGTCACCACCCGCCGGCGCGGCCGGTACGTACTGCACCAGCTGGACCTGACGGTCGTCGCCCGGCTCGGCAGCGACTTCCTGGAAGGCGTGCTGCGGTAGGGGCTTGCAGGGAATCAAGGTGTTGCTTCCCTGCAAGCCCCTGGGCCGTGCGGGGTCAGCGCCCGCCTCCGGCGCGGACCAGCCCCGACTCGTAGGCGAGGACGACGACCTGGACCCGGTCGCGGAGCCCGAGTTTGGTGAGGATGCGGCCGACGTGCGTCTTCACCGTGGCCTCCGAGAGCACCAGCCGGCCCGCGATCTCGCCGTTCGACAGTCCCTGCGCGACCAGCAGCATCACCTCGCGCTCCCGCTCGGTGAGCCGCTCGACGCGCTTGTCCCCGGGCTCGGAGGCGGTGCTCGGCAGCATCGGGGAGAACCGGTCGAGCAGCCTGCGGGTGGTGGAGGGCGCGACGACGGCGTCCCCGCTGTGCACCGAGCGGATCGCGCTCAGCAGCTCTCCGGGCGGCACGTCCTTGAGCATGAAGCCGCTGGCCCCGGCCTTGAGGCCGGTGAAGGCGTACTCGTCCAGGTCGAAGGTGGTCAGGATGAGCACCTTCGGCGGGTTCTCCTGCGCGCAGATGCGGCGGGTGGCCTCCACCCCGTCCAGCCGCGGCATGCGGACGTCCATCAGCACGACGTCGACGGCGGTGGCGCGGAGCACGTCGATCGCCTCGGCGCCGTCGCCCGCCTCGGCGACCACCTCCATGTCCGGCTGCGCCGCGAGCACCATGCGGAAGCCGGTGCGCAGCAGCGCCTGGTCGTCGACGAGCATCACGCGGATGGCCATGGGAGAGGTCCTGTCTGCTGGAGGAAGTGGGCGGGGAAGCCGCGTGCGGCCCTCACGCGGCCGGTTTCAGCGGGAGCAGCGCGCTGACCCGGAAGCCGCCGCCGGGGCGGGGGCCCGCGTCGAGCGTGCCGCCGACCATGCCGACCCTTTCCCGCATGCCGATCATGCCGTGGCCCGCGCCGTCCGCCCCGCCGTCCTCGTACAGCTCGTGCGGGGCGCCGCGGCCGTCGTCCTCGACGAGGAGTCCGAGGCCGTCGTCGAAGTAGACCAGGCGCACGCTGGCCCCGGCGTCGGGGCCGCCGTGCTTGCGGGTGTTGGTGAGCGCCTCCTGCACGATGCGGTACGCGGTCAGCTCCACGCCGCTGGGCAGCGGGCGCGGGGTGCCCTCGACGGTGAAGTCCACCGCGAGGCCGGCCTTGCGGACCTGTGCGACGAGCTCGTCGATCTGCTCGACGTCGGGCTGCGGGACGTACTCGCCGCTGGTCTCGGCGTCGCCGGTGCGCAGGACGCCGAGCAGTCGGCGCATCTCGGCGAGGGCCTGCCGGCCGGTGGTGGAGATGGTCTCCAGCGCCTGGCGGGCCTGGTCGGGCGCCGCGTCCATGACGTAGGCGGCGCCGTCGGCCTGGACCACCATCACGGAGACGTTGTGGGCGACGACGTCGTGGAGCTCGCGGGCGATCCTGGCGCGCTCGGCGGCGACGGCCACCTTGGACTGGGCCTCGCGTTCGCGCTCCAGCCGGGCGGCCCGCTCCTCCAGAGCCCTGAAGTACGCCCGCCGGGTCCGCAGCGAGTCGCCGAGCACCCAGGCGAGCACGAACGGCACGGTCAGCACGACCACCACGAAGATCTGCTGGACCCAGCCGCCCTCCTGCTCCGGCCAGCGCGCCTGCGAGATCCCCGCGGCGAGCAGGCTGCAGGCCAGCGCCAGCCGGGACGCCCAGCGCTCCCCGGCGGCGGCGACGGTGTAGACGATCACCAGCAGGGCGAAGTCCGCGACGCCCGTCTCGACTCCGAGAGCCACCTGGGCGATCCCGATCCCGAGGGCGACCAGCAGCATCCGTTCCGGCGACCGGCGGCGCAGCGCGACCACCGTGCAGAGCCCCAGGATGACCGGCACCGTGAGGACGCGCTCCCGCAGCCCGCCGGGGGGTTCGGTCACGAAGACCGCACCGGAGAGCCCGAGCAGGACGACGGCCCAGAAGCAGTCGACGCCCGTCGGGTGTCTGCGGAGGAAGTCGTAGAGGCGCTGCACCTTGCCAGCGTAGGGAAGGGCGCGGGTACCCGGGTCAACCGGAGGGGCGATCCGCTCCCGGGGCCCCTACTCCCCAAGGTGGAGAGAGGCCGGAGGCCGCTGCCGGTGCCCCGGGGACCCGCACCCGGGGACCGGGGCCGGTGGCGGAGACTGGGCCCGTGACGGACGAATGGCTCGGATGGGGTGCGGCGGCGCGTGCCGCGCTGTACGGGGACGGCGGCTTCTACCGGAGACCGGAGGGGCCGGCCGGGCACTTCCGTACCTCGGTGCACGCCTCCCCGCTCTTCGCCGCGGCGGTGGCCCGGCTGCTGGCGGAGACGGCGGCGGAGCTGGGTACGGACACGGTCGCCCTGGTCGACGTGGGCGCGGGGCGCGGGGAGCTGGCCGCCGGGGTGCTGGCCGCCGCTCCGGCGGGGCTGCGGATCACCGCGTACGCCGTCGAGATCGCGGACCGTCCGCCGGGTCTGGATCACCGGATCGAGTGGTGCGCGCGGTTGCCGCAGGGCGTCACCGGGCTGCTCTTCGCCAACGAGTGGCTGGACAACGTGCCGCTCGACGTCGCGGAGGTGGACGCGGACGGTGTCGCCCGGTACGTCCTGGTCCGCGCCTTCGACGGCGCCGAGCGGCTGGGTGACCCGGTGGCCGGCGCGGACGCGCGGTGGCTGGAGCGCTGGTGGACACCGGGCGCTCCCGGCGACCGGGCCGAGATCGGGCTGCCCCGGGATCTGGCGTGGGCCGAGGCGGTCGGCTCGCTGGCGGCGGGATGCGCGGTGGCCGTGGACTACGCGCACGTACGCGGCGCCCGCCCGCCGTTCGGAACCCTGACCGGCTTCCGGGCGGGCCGCGAGGTGGAACCGGTGCCGGACGGCTCCTGCGACCTCACCGCCCATGTCGCCCTCGACGCCTGTGCCGCCGCCGGGGCGCCCGCCGGCGGCCCGGCGCCCGGACTCCTCGACCAGCGCACCGCGCTGGGCCGGCTCGGCGTGACCGGCGGGCGTCCACCGCTGGCGATGGCCTCCACCGACCCCGCCGGGTACGTCCGGGCGCTCGCCTCGGCGGGCGAGGCGGCCGAACTCACCGCGCGGGGCGGGCTGGGCGACTTCGGGTGGCTGGTGCAGCGGGTGGGGTGAGCGGGCCCACCGCCGCGCGGGAACGGACCCCACCGCCCGACGAGGACGGGTGGCCGGGCGTCCGGGGACGGCCGCGCGTCCGTCCGTCCGCGCGCAAGGAATACTGGGCCGCATGACGGAGACGACGGTCGGCATCGGTGGCGCGGCGGAGAGCACCGACATGGTGCTCAACATCGGTCCGCAGCACCCCTCCACGCACGGTGTGCTCCGGCTGCGGCTGGTCCTGGACGGCGAGCGCATCCTGAGCGCCGAACCCGTCATCGGGTACATGCACCGGGGCGCGGAGAAGCTCTTCGAGGCCCGTGACTACCGGCAGATCGTGATGCTCGCCAACCGCCACGACTGGCTGTCGGCGTTCTCCAACGAGCTCGGTGTCGTGATGGCCGTCGAGCGGATGCTCGGCATGGAGGTCCCCGAACGCGCCGTCTGGACGCGGACCCTGCTCGCCGAGCTGAACCGGATCCTGAACCACCTGATGTTCCTCGGCTCGTACCCGCTCGAACTCGGCGGCATCACACCGATGTTCTACGCGTTCCGGGAGCGCGAGGAGCTCCAGGCCGTGATGGAGGAGGTCTCCGGCGGCCGGATGCACTACATGTTCAACCGGGTCGGCGGCCTCAAGGAGGACCTCCCGGCGGGCTGGCTCGGCCGGGCACGGGACGCGGTGGCCTCCGTACGTTCGCGGATGGACGTGTACGAGGACCTGGTGCTCGGCAACGAGATCTTCCGGGGCCGTACCCGCGACGTCGGGGTGCTGACCTCCGAAGCGGTGCACGCGTACGGGGTGTCCGGGCCGATCGCCCGCGCCTCCGGCGTCGACTTCGACCTGCGGCGCGACGACCCGTACCTCGCGTACGGGGAGCTGGCGGACGTGCTGAAGGTGGTCACCCGGACCGAGGGCGACTGCCTGGCCCGCTTCGAGTGCCTGCTGGAGCAGACGGTCAACGCGCTGGACCTCGCGGACGCCTGCCTCGACCGGATGGACTCCCTGGCCCCCGGGCCGATCAACCAGCGGCTGCCCAAGGTACTCAAGGCCCCCGAGGGCCACACCTACGCCTGGACCGAGAACCCGCTCGGCATCAACGGCTACTACCTGGTCTCCAAGGGCGAGAAGACGCCGTACCGGCTGAAGCTCCGCTCCGCCTCGTTCAACAACATCCAGGCGCTGACGGAACTGCTGCCGGGCACCCTGGTCGCCGACATGGTCGCGATCCTGGGCTCGCTCTTCTTCGTCGTCGGGGACATCGACAAGTAGTCGCCCGCCCGGGCCGCGGGCGCCCCGTCAGGAAGCCGCGCCCCGAAGGCCGGAGGCGCCGGGGCGGTTCTGGGGGTCGGGCTGGGCCAGGTCGATGACCTTGCCCACCGCGCGCGAATCGCCGACGCGGCTGCGGTGCACCGCCAGCGCCTCCTCGCCGACCACGTCCGCGAGGTCCTCCTCCTGAACGGGCCGGGGCGACTGCCGCCGCCCGGCCGCACCGGTACCCGTGTCCGCCTCGGGCGCGGCCGCGGCCGCCCCTTCGGGCTGGGTGCCGAAGAAGTCGAACCCGCCCTGCGGCACCTGCGCCCGGCGCGGAGCGGTGTACGGCACCACGGCCGAGGCCGCCGGGACCGTACGGGCCACCCGGGCCGGCACCGGGGACGGGGCCGCCGCCCGGGGCGCGGGCAGCGCGGGCTGCGCGCCGGGCCGCTGGGCGCGGGGGGCGAAGTCCGCCGGGTGGGCAGGGGTGCCGTGGCCGCTGGTGCCGTTCGTCCGATAGGCGTCGGCCCGGACGCCGGAGTCCGCATGGCCGCCGCCCGTACGGTCGCCGTATTCGCCGTCCGCCGCGTGACGCCCCCTCGGGCCGTCCGCCTCGGCGGCCGACTCCCGGGCGCGCTCGTCGAGATCCCGCTGCCGGGCCTGCTCGGCGGTCCGGCGGGCCTGCTGGAGCGCGGCGTTGCGGGGCAGGTCGCGCAGGGCCCTGGCGGCGGCGAGGTACGCCGACGGGGTGGGCGTGGAACGGGCGGGCGGCAGCGCGATCGGGGTGGCCGCCGCCTCGATGGCGAGCTGCCGGCGGCCCTCCAGGGCGCTGGCCCGCTCGGTCTCGGCGGTGGCGTACCGGCGCAGCAGCCCGGCGTGCTCCCCGCGCAGTCCGGCGAGTTCCATCCGCTTGGAGCGGAGCTTGGTCTCCAGCCGGGTGCGCAGTTCCCGCGCCTCCTCCAGATCCTGTTCCAGCTCGGCGATCCGCTCCTCGGCCCGCCATTCGGCGCCGGCCTGGGCGCGCTGGAGCTCCGCGACCCGTACGCCCGCGGCCTGGTCCCAGGAGCGCATCAGATACGCGCCGACGAGACCGGTGGCGGCGGCCGCCGTGGCGAGCAGCCGCACCGGCAGGGAGTCCGCGGGCAGCCATGCGCCGGCGGCCAGCACGACCGACACTCCGGCCACCGCGGAGGGCGGCAGCAGCTTGTGAAGGGGTGGCGAATGGCGATGGCGTCCACGGGGCATGGCTGGAATTTACCGCGTGCGATCGGCGTACGGGAGGCCGCCCGGCAATCTGTTCCCCCGGAGTTACCTGACGCCGTGTCGAACAACGCCGGCCGGCTCTTCGGTACCGCTTTCCGGCGGCCGGAGATCCGTTGTGGAAATCCCCGGCCACCGGAGGCTCACCCGGATACCGCCCGGCCGAAACCACCGGGCCGGAAGGTCAGCCGATCAGCTTCTTCGACATCAGATACTCCTTGGCGACGTCCGCCGGCTTGGCGCGCTCCGCGTCGACCTTGCGGTTGAGTTCCGCGAGGTCCTCGGTGGTCAGAGTGTCCGTGACCTTCGCGAGCAGTGCGGCGACCTCCGGCGATCCGGCGTCCTTGGCATTCACCACGGGCAGCAGGTTGTCGGCGTTCTGGAGGTGCTTGTCGTCCTCCAGGAAGACCAGGTCGTACGCGTCCAGGACGGCGTCCGTGGTGGTGCTCAGCACGAGCTGGTCCACCCCGTCCTTCACCGCCTGCTTGGCCTGCGGAGTACCGACGCCCTTGGGGTCGATACCGGCCACGTCAATGCCGTACGTCGCCTTCAGCCCGGGGGCGCAGAAGGGCCGCACCGCGCACTCGTCGCCGGCCGCGATCTTTACCTTGATCTTGGACTTACCAAGATCGGAAAGGGTCTTCAGGTTGTTCTTCGCGGCGAATTCCTTCGTCACCGCGAACGCATTCTGGTCGACCGCCTCTCCGGCCGGGAGGGCCTTCAGCCCGAGCGGGGTCGCCAGCTTCTCCAGCGCGGCGTAGGTGGCGGCGACGTCACCGGAGGCGACCGGTGTCTTCTCCGCCTCCTTCGCCCCGTTCACCTTCGCGTTGAGGAATTCGGCGAGAGTGGCGGCGTATTCGGGGATGACGTCGATCTCGCCCTTCTCCAGGGAGGGTTCGTACAGCTCCCTGTTCTCCACCGTGGTGATGGAGGTGCTCCAGCCGCCGTCGGCGAGGATCTGGGCGTACAGCTCGGCGAGGACCTTGGACTCGGTGAAGGCCGCGGAGCCCACGACGATGGAGCCCTTCTCGGCGTCCGCCGGGGCGGAGGACGCGCTCGTGCCGCCGTCCTTCTTCTCCAGGCTGTCGCCCCCGCAGGCCGCGAGCGACCCGGCCAACGCGATCGTCCCGATGACCGCACCCGCTATGCGCGAGGTTCTGCTCATGTTCCTTCTCCGTCCACGGTGTTACGACACTTGGGGCTGATGAGTCTGACAAGTCTGGTTCGGCTGATGAAGCCGATGAGGGGGAGCGGGCCGTCCGGGGCCGCTCACGCGCGGCGCCCGCGCCGCCGCAGCGGCGACAGCAGCCGGTCGAGCGCCAGCAGTACGCCCTCCACCACCAGGGCGAGCAGCGCGACCAAGACCGCTCCCGCGAAGACCTGCGCGGTGTCGTACCGGTTGAACCCGGCGGTGATGACACGTCCGAGCCCGCCGAGCCCGGCCATCGCCGCGATGGAGGCGGTGGCCACCACCTGCACGGCGGCGGACCGCAGCCCGGACATGATCATGGGGTGGGCGAGCGGCAGTTCCACCCGGAGGAAGACCTGTGCCCCGGACATCCCCATGCCCCGGGCCGCCTCCACCACCGCGCGGTCCACCCCGGTCATTCCGACGTAGGTGTTGGTCAGCAGCGGCGGCACCGCGAAGAGCACCAGCGCGATCACCGTCGGCACGTACCCGGAGTTGCGCAGCGGGGTGAGCATGAAGAGCGCGAGCACCGCGAAGACGGGCACCGCCCGGCCCACGTTGGAGATGTTGATGGCGAGCGCGCCGCCCCGGCCGAGGTGGCCGAGCCGGAGCCCGAGGGGCAGGGCGAGCGCGCAGGCCACCAGGAGCGCGAGCCCGCTGACCCAGAGGTGTTCGGCCAGGCGGTGCGCCGCACCGTCCGGCCCCGACCAGTTGGAGCCCGTGACCAGCCAGGTCCAGGCGTCCGCGACGACTCCCACGGCTCAGCCCACTTCCTTCGTCGCGGTCTCCGGGACCGGCGCGGGTGCCGGTGCGGGGGACACCGCCGGCGCCTGGGCCCGGGCGCCCGACCGCACCCGGGTCCAAGGCGTCAGCCACCGCTGCACACCGAGCAGCAGCAGGTCGGCCCCGACCGCCAGCAGCACGCACAGCACCGAGGCCGCCAGCACCTGGGCCTTGAAGAGGCTGGGCAGCGCGTCCCGGATGAGGTTGCCGAGTCCGCCCTTGCCGACGAGCGAACCGACCGTGGTGAGCGCCACGGTGGAGACCGAGGCGATCCGCAGACCGGCCATCAGCGCGGGCAGCGCGAGGGGGATCTCGACCTCCCAGAGGAGCCGGGCGGGGCCGTACCCCATGCCGCGCGCGGCCTCCTTGGCCTCCTCGGGCACCGCTTCGAGCCCGGCCAGGATGTTCCGTACGAGGATGGTCAGCGAGTACAGCACCAGTCCGGTGACCACCAGCGAGGCGGACAGCCCGAACACGGGCAGCAGGAGCGAGAACATCGCCAGCGAGGGCACGGTGTAGATCACCGTGGTCACCCCGAGGACCGCACCGGCGAAACGCCGCCCGCGGCGGGCGAGAAGAGCCAGCGGGAAGGCGATCACCAGCCCGATCGCCACCGACACGGCGGTGATCCAGACGTGCTGGACGGTCGCGTCCGTCAACTCCTGGCTGCGGGTGCGCAGGTACTCGCCGCAGATCCAGTCGTTCGTCACCAGGCAGTTCGCCCCGGCCATCCGTCCCCACCTCCCCGTCCCCCGTACCGCCCCGACTTCCGGGTACGGACCCTTCCCGGGCCTTCCGGCGCCGGGCACGGCGGCGAGCCTATCCTCGTCCACGGGCCCGCACGGAGGCCGTCCCGTTCCAGCAACACGCCCGTCACAAAGGGCGTGCCACAAGGGGAAACCATGATCCGGTTCGAGAACGTCACCAAGCGGTACGCCGACGGCACGACGGCCGTCGACTCACTCTCCTTCGAGGTGGCCGAGGGCGAACTCGTCACGCTCGTGGGCCCGTCAGGATGCGGCAAGACGACCACCATGAAGATGGTGAACCGGCTCATCGAGCCGACCGAGGGACGCGTGTACCTCGACGGCGAGGACATATCCGCGATCGATCCGGTCCAACTCCGCCGGCGCATCGGCTATGTGATCCAGCAAGTGGGCCTCTTCCCGCACAGGACGGTCCTGGAGAACACCGCCACCGTTCCCCATCTCCTCGGATGGAAACGCGCGAAGGCCCGGGAGCGGGCGGCGGAGCTGCTGGATCTGGTCGGCCTCGACCCGTCCGTGCACGGCGACCGCTACCCCGAGCAGCTTTCCGGCGGGCAGCGCCAACGCGTCGGCGTGGCACGGGCGCTGGCCGCGGACCCGCCGGTCCTGCTGATGGACGAACCGTTCGGCGCGGTCGACCCGGTGGTCCGCGAGCACCTGCAGAACGAGTTCCTGGGGCTCCAGGAGCGGGTGCGCAAGACCGTCCTCTTCGTCACCCACGACATCGAGGAGGCCGTCCGCCTCGGCGACCGGATCGCCGTCTACGGGCAGGGCCGGATCGAGCAGTTCGACACCCCCGCCCGGGTGCTCGGCGCCCCCGCCACCCCGTACGTCGCGGACTTCGTCGGCGCCGACCGCGGCCTGAAGCGGCTCTCGGTCACCCCCGTCGAGGAGGCCGACCTCGATCTGCCCCCGGTCGTCCGCCCCGGCGAACCGCTCCGGGACGCCGTCGCGCGGATCGCCGGCCGGGGCGCCGGGTGGGCGGTGGTGCTGGACGAACAGGACCGTCCGCTGGGCTGGCTGCCCGCCGGGGCGGAACCGGCCCCCGGCAAGGACGTCACCGTCCGCGACGGGCTGCGTCCCATGGACGCCCGTCTCCCGCTCGGCGCACCGCTCCGCCAGGCCCTCGCCGCGATGCTCCAGCACGACGCGGGATGGATCGCCGTCGTCGACGACGAGGATTCGGGCCGCTACCTCGGCGCCCTCACTCCCGGCCGGCTCCACGAGGCGCTGCGCCGCTCGATCGGCGCCGACGCGGTGGACCGCACCCGGTCCGAGGTGGCGCTGGAGACCGTCACGGAGGCGGGGCGGCCTGCCCGCTGACCTCCTCCGCCAGGTCCGCCGGCCCTCCCCTCCCGGCCCGGGCGGGGACCGCCGCGCCCTCCCCGCCCGGCCACCGGCCCCTCCGCCCGCGAGGCGGCCGGTGCCGAGCCCCTTACGCTGGACGTATGAGTACGTTGCGCGGACGGGGCACGGTCGAGGGCCTGCCGGAGTGGGATCGCTGTGCGGTCATGGGTGTCGTCAATGTGACCCCGGACTCCTTCTCCGACGGAGGCCGGTGGTTCGACACCACGGCCGCGATCAAACGCGGACTGGCCCTGATGGCCGACGGCGCGGACCTGATCGACGTCGGCGGTGAGTCGACACGCCCCGGCGCGAGCCGGGTCGACGAGGACGAGGAGTTGCGCCGGGTGGTGCCCGTCGTCCGGGGCCTGGTCGCCGAGGGCGCCGTGGTCTCCGTGGACACCATGCGGGCCCGGGTCGCCGAGCAGGCCGTCGCGGCCGGCGGAGTGCTGGTGAACGACGTCAGCGGCGGTCTGGCCGACCCGGACATGGTCCGGGTGGTCGCCGAGACCGGCGCGCCGTTCGTCGTGATGCACTGGCGCGGCTTCAGCGAGTCCATGAACGCCCGGGCCGTCTACGCGGACGTGGTCGGCGAAGTCGTCGCCGAGCTGCGGGAACGCATGGACGCGGTGGTCGCGGGCGGGGTGGCACCCGAGCGGATCGTGATCGACCCGGGGCTCGGCTTCGCCAAGGACACCGCCCAGGACCTGGCGCTCGTCGCGCACCTGGACGCGCTGCACGGCCTCGGCCGGCCGCTACTGGTGGCCGCGTCCCGGAAGCGGTTCCTGGGTAAGACCCTGGCCGGTCCGGACGGCACCCCGCCCCCGGCCCGGGAGCGCGACGCGGCGACCGCCGCGGTCTCCACCCTCTCCGCCCGGGCCGGTGCCTGGGCCGTCCGGGTCCACGAGGTCCGGGCCAGCGCCGACGCCGTACGCGTGTGCCGCGCCGTCGAAGGAGCCGCGTGACCACGCCGCCCGCGGGCTCCGGGGACGACGCCCCCGACGCCCCTGGCGCCCCCGACGCCACGGACGCGGCGGCTGACGTAGCCGCCGTCGAACAGGCGAACACCGACTTCTACGAGGCGATGGAGAGCGGCGACTACGAACGTCTCGCCGACCGCTGGCTGCCCGGCGAGGACCTCACGGTCTCCTGCGTCCACCCCGGCTGGCCGGTGCTCCGGGGCCGCGGCGACGTGCTGCGCAGCTACGCGCTCATCATGGCGAACACCGAGTACATCCAGTTCATCCTGACCGACGTGGACGTCGCCATGACCGGGGACACCGCCCTGGTCAACTGCACGGAGAACATCCTCAGCGGCGGCCCCGCCGAGGGCGACGACACCGTCGGCCCCCTGGTGGGCCAGCTGGTCGTCGCGACCAACGTGTTCCGGCGCACCCCGGACGGCTGGAAGCTCTGGTCCCACCACGGGTCGCCCGTGCTCACCGAATCCGACGACGAACCCGGGCCGGAGTCCCCGGCCTGATCCGGCACGCGGGCACCCGGGGGCCGCGGGGATCACACAGGAGCGGCGGGGATTGAGGCCCCCGGACAGCGGGTATACGCGGACACCAGCGCCCGAGGGCGCGGCGGGCACCCCGCGCCGGGCGGCCGCCGAAGACACCCGAGGGCCCGCTCTGTCGGTGCTCGCGGGTAGATTCGGAAGAAGGCGTCTTCGCCGGGGCGCGGTGCCGGCATGCCGGGCACGCGGGCCCGGCACCCTCCGAAAGGAAGGTCTCCGCGCCTCGTGGACCAACAACAGCAGGAGTGATTCGCGTGGATCGTGTCGCGCTGCGCGGCCTCAAGGCCCGTGGACACCATGGCGTCTTTCCCCGGGAACGCGAAGAGGGCCAGACCTTCATCGTGGACCTGGCCCTGAGCCTGGACACCCGGGCGGCCGCCGCCGCCGACGATCTCTCGCGGACCGTGCACTACGGCATCGTCGCGGAAGAGGTCGTCGCCATCGTCGAGGGCGAGCCGGTCGATCTCATCGAGACCCTCGCCGAACGCATCGCCCAGCAGTGTCTCCAGCACGAGGGGGTCCACGAGGTCGAGGTGGTCGTCCACAAGCCGGACGCCCCGATCACGGTCCCCTTCGACGACGTGACCATCACCATCATCCGGAGCCGAGCATGACAGCATTTTCCGCCCGCGGGCAGAGCGATCCCACTGTCCAGCCGGTGCCGGCCTCGGTCGTCCAGCAGGTGGACGACGCCGACATCACCCTCTCCAACCCCAAGCGGGCCGTGATCTCCCTCGGCTCCAACCTGGGCAACCGCCTGGAGACCCTCCAGGGCGCCATCGACGCCCTGGAGGACACCCCCGGCGTCCGGGTCAAAGCGGTCTCCCCGGTGTACGAGACGGAGCCCTGGGGCGTGGAGCCCGGCTCCCAGCCCTCGTACTTCAACGCGGTGGTCGTGGTGAAGACGACGCTGCCGCCGTCCTCGCTGCTGGAGCGCGGCCAGGCCATCGAGGAGGCCTTCGACCGGGTCCGCGAGGAGCGCTGGGGCCCCCGCACCATCGACGTCGACATCGTCGCCTACGCCGACGTGGTCTCCGACGACCCGCACCTCACCCTGCCGCACCCCCGCGCCGGCGAGCGGGCCTTCGTCCTCGCGCCCTGGCACGACGTGGACCCCGAGGCGCAGCTGCCGGGCGCCGGTCCGGTCGCCGGGCTGCTGGCCGCGATCGGCCGGGACGGCGTGCTGCCCCGGGCCGACCTGGAACTCCGCCTGCCCGAGTGACCTCCACCCCCGGGGGCGGGGTACGCACGCCCCCGGCGGGTACGCGGGATCACGGGACCGTCCTCAGTCGTTAGGCTCAGGGCAGACATGACCGCGGGACGGAACGCGGGCGGCGAAGGGCGGCGTGACCGGTGAAGCAACTACGGCTCCGAGTGCTGGCCGGCCTCTTCGCCGCCGCGGGCGTGCTGTCCTGGGCGGCCGCCCGCCTCTGGGACACCCTCGGCACCCTGCCGAGCGTCCCGCTGGCCGCGCCGATCGTCCTCGCGGCCATCGCCGCGATCCTGCTGGCGACGGCCCTCTCGCTGCGCTCCCGGCTCCGCGCCCAGCGCGAGCGCCGCCCCGGGGCCAAGGGCGTCGAACCGCTGATGGCGGCCAGGGCCCTCGTGTTCGGCCAGGCCAGCGCCCTGGTGGCCGCGCTGGTCGCCGGGATGTACGGCGGCACGGCGGTGTTCCTGCTGAGTTATCTGGACCTGGCTCCCCGTCGCGACCAGGCGATCTACGCGGGCGCCGCGGTGGTGGCGTCCTTCGCCGTCATCGCCGCCGCGCTCTTCCTGGAGCACGTCTGCAAGCTCCCCGAGGACCACGACGACGACACGAGCGTGGCCGCGGCCTGAGGGTCGCCCCGCAGGCTCGCGGCCGTGGAGGAGTACCGGGTCAGCGCGCCATGATGAGGCTCATCGCCTCGGCCCGCGTCGCCGGATCGCGGAGCTGCCCGCGCACCGCCGAGGTGATCGTCTTCGCGCCGGGCTTGCGGATGCCGCGCATCGACATGCACATGTGCTCGCACTCGATGACGACGATGACGCCGCGCGGCTCCAGGATCTCCATCAGGGACTCGGCGATCTGCGTGGTCAGCCGCTCCTGCACCTGCGGACGACGGGCGTAGACGTCCACCAGCCGGGCCAGCTTGGAGAGCCCGGTGATCTTCCCCGAGGTCGCCGGGATGTACCCCACGTGCGCGACCCCGCGGAATGGCACCAGGTGGTGCTCACAGGTGGAGAAGACCTCGATGTCCTTCACCAGGACCATCTCGTCGTGCCCCAGGTCGAACGTGGTCGTCAGGACGTCCCGGGCCTCCTGGAAGAGTCCGGCGAAGATCTCCCGGTACGCCCGCGCGACGCGCCCCGGAGTCTCCAGGAGCCCCTCGCGGTCCGGGTCCTCGCCCACCGCTATCAGCAGCTCGCGCACGGCAGCCTCGGCCCGCTTCTCGTCGAACTCGCCATACGGGCCGTTCACGTGCGCGCCGTCCAGCGTCACCGGGTCGGTCATCTGTGCCTCGTTCCTCTGCGCGCCGGCTGCGCGGTGCCTTCACGGCCCAACGAAAAGCCGCGCCCCCACAGGCTAAAACCTGGGGGGCGCGGCATCCATTCCGGTGCGGGTGGGCGGCGGGTGAGGGCCGTCACACCTGGTCGCAATGGGTTCAGCTCTCCGGACGGTCCTCCGAGGAGAGGTCCTTGGCCGGGGCGGCGTCCGAGGAAGCCACCGAGCCGTTGGCACCGGCCGAGCCGTTGGTCAGCGCGAGTTCCTTCGGTGAGAGCACCGGCGGACGCGTCGACGGGGTGCGCCGGGCGGAACCGGTCCACGCCGGGCGGGCCGGGCGCTTCACGATCGGGGCGAAGATCTCCGCGATCTCCTCCTTGCCCAGGGTCTCCTTCTCCAGGAGCTGGAGGACCAGGGTGTCGAGGATGTCGCGGTTCTCGACCAGGATCTCCCACGCCTCGTTGTGCGCGGTCTCGATGAGCTTCTTGACCTCTTCGTCGACGAGCGCGGCGACCTCTTCCGAGTAGTCGCGCTGGTGACCCATCTCGCGGCCCACGAAGGGCTCGGTGTTGTCACCGCCGAACTTGATCGCGCCGAGCCGCTCGGTCATGCCGTACTGCGTCACCATCGCGCGGGCCGTGGCACTGGCCTTCTCGATGTCGTTGGCGGCACCGGTGGTCGGGTCGTGGAAGACCAGCTCCTCGGCCGCGCGCCCGCCCAGCATGTACGCGAGCTGGTCGAGCATCTCGTTGCGCGTCGTGGAGTACTTGTCCTCCTCCGGGAGCACCATCGTGTAACCGAGGGCGCGGCCGCGGGAGAGGATCGTGATCTTGTGCACCGGGTCCGACTGGGGGGAAGCCGCCGCGACCAGGGCGTGTCCGCCCTCGTGGTACGCGGTGATCTTCTTCTCCTTCTCGGACATGATCCGGGTCCGCTTCTGCGGTCCGGCCACGACGCGGTCGATCGCCTCGTCCAGGGTGGAGTTGTCGATCAGCTTCTTGTTGCCGCGCGCCGTGAGGAGCGCCGCTTCGTTCAGCACGTTCGCCAGGTCGGCGCCGGTGAAGCCGGGGGTACGTCGGGCGACGGCGTTCAGGTCGACGTCGTCGGTGACCGGCTTGCCCTTCTTGTGCACCTTGAGGATCTCCAGGCGCCCCAGCATGTCCGGGCGGTCCACGGCGATCTGACGGTCGAACCGGCCCGGGCGCAGCAGCGCGGGGTCGAGGATGTCCGGCCGGTTGGTCGCGGCGATCAGGATCACGCCGCCCTTGACGTCGAAGCCGTCCATCTCGACGAGCAGCTGGTTGAGCGTCTGCTCGCGCTCGTCGTGACCGCCGCCCATACCGGCACCGCGGTGCCGGCCGACGGCGTCGATCTCGTCGACGAAGACGATCGCCGGGGCGTTCGCCTTGGCCTGCTCGAAGAGGTCACGGACCCGGGAGGCACCGACACCGACGAACATCTCGACGAAGTCGGAGCCGGAGATCGAGTAGAACGGCACGCCCGCTTCGCCGGCGACGGCGCGTGCGAGCAGCGTTTTGCCCGTACCGGGCGGCCCGTAGAGCAGGACGCCCTTCGGGATCTTGGCGCCGACGGCCTGGAACTTCGCCGGCTCCTGGAGGAACTCCTTGATCTCCTGGAGCTCTTCGACGGCCTCGTCCGAGCCCGCCACGTCGGCGAACGTCGTCTTCGGCGTGTCCTTGGTGATCAGCTTGGCCTTGGACTTGCCGAACTGCATGACCTTGGAGCCGCCACCCTGCATCTGGTTCATCAGGAACAGGAAGATGACCACGATGAGGACGAAGGGCAGGAGCGACAGCAGGATCGAGAGGAACGGCGACTGCTTCGACGGCGAGACGGTGTAACCCTTCTCGATGTCACCGCTCTCGAACTTCTGCTGCAGCGTGTCGGCGAGGTCGACGCCCTGGCTGCCGATGTAGCTGGCCTGGAACTTGCTGCCGGACTCGCCCTTGAGCTTCTGGCCGTCCTTCAGCTCGATCTTGAGGATTTGTTGGTCACCGGTGGTCAGCTTGGCCGACTCCACCTGGTTCTTGCTGATCGCCTGGACCACCTTGGCGGTGTCCACCGTCTTGTAGCCGCCGGACGAGCCGACGACCTGCATCAACACGACCACGGCGAGGACGGCCAGCACGATCCACATGACCGGCCCACGGAAGTATCGCTTCACGTCCATCCATACGGAGCGAAGTCGCCCCGTCCCTCCTGCCCGTAGGTAAATGCTGCTGTGAGATTGAGAATGCTCTTCGGACCGTACCCCAGCATTGTGGCCTTCGACCGCCGAGGACGTACCGGAAACCCTTATTCGAGACCTTCAACGGCGGGAGCGCGGTAAGGGTTCCCGGCGCCCCCGTGTTCCGGGAACGGCCCCGGCCGCCGTGCGGCGGGGGCCTTCTCCCGACGGGCTCTCAGCCTCCCGACGGGCTCTCAGCCGCCGTAGACGTGCGGGGCGAGGGTGCCGACGAACGGGAGGTTGCGGTACTTCTCCGCGTAGTCCAGCCCGTAGCCGACGACGAACTCGTTGGGGATGTCGAAGCCGATCCACTTCACGTCGATCGCGACCTTGGCGGCGTCCGGCTTGCGCAGCAGGGTGCAGACCTCCAGGCTCGCCGGCTCGCGCGAACCCAGGTTGGAGAGCAGCCAGGAGAGCGTCAGCCCGGAGTCGATGATGTCCTCGACGATCAGGACGTGCTTGCCCTTGATGTCGGTGTCCAGATCCTTGAGGATGCGGACGACACCGGAGGACTGGGTGCCCGCGCCGTACGAGGAGACGGCCATCCAGTCCATGGTGGCGGGGGTGGAGAGCGCGCGGGCCAGGTCGGCCATGACCATCACCGCGCCCTTGAGGACCCCGACGAGGAGCAGATCCTTGCCCGCGTACTCCGCGTCGATCTTCGCGGCCAGCTCGACGAGCTTCGCGTCGATCTGTTCCTTCGTGAGGAGCACCGACTGAAGGTCGCTGCCCATGTCCTTCTCGTTCACCCGCGTCTCTTTCTTAGCCCGCCCGGCCCGGTACGTGTCACCCGGGCCCGGCCGGCCGTCTCGCCTGCACTTCAGCCGCTTGCTCTTCAGCTCTGCCGGATGACCAGTCTGCCACCCTGACGCCGGGCTTCGACGCGGCCGGGCAGGTTGAGGGCGCGCTGGCCCCGCCAGCCGGTGATGAGCCGGTCCACTTCCTCGACGTGCCGGGCGAAGAGCGAACCGGCCGGGGCACCCGCCTCGATGACGGCGCGGCGCAGCACCCGGCGGCGTACGGCGGGCGGCAGCGCCCAGAGCTTGGCGCAGTCCAGCTCGCCGTCGTCGTCGCGTACGGCGCGCTCGGCCTCGGCGGCCCAGCCGTCCAGGGCGTCGGCGTCGTCCCGGGAGAGCTGGGCCGTACGGGCGAGTGCCTCGACGACGCCCTTGCCGAGGGCTTTCTCCAGGGCGGGCAGGCCCTCGTGGCGGAGGCGGGAGCGGGTGTAGGCGGGGTCGGCGTTGTGCGGGTCGTCCCAGACGGGGAGGGACTGGACGAGGCAGGCCTTGCGGACGGTCTGGCGGTCGAGCTGGAGGAAGGGGCGGCGGTAGCGGCCGGCCGGCCCGGAGGCGGCGGCCATGCCGGAGAGCGAGCGGATGCCGGAGCCCCGGGCGAGCCCGAGCAGCACCGTCTCGGCCTGGTCGTCACGGGTGTGCCCGAGCAGGATCGTGACGGCGCCGTGGCGCTCGGCGGCGGCGTCGAGCGCGGCGTAGCGGGCGTCGCGGGCGGCGGCCTCGGGGCCGCCTTCGCGTCCGACGTGGACGGCGACGGCCTCGACGGGGTCGAGGTCCATGGCGGTCAGCCGGGTGACGACCTCGGCGGCGCGCAGTCCGCTGCCGGTCTGGAGGTTGTGGTCGACGGTGATGCCGCCGGCCCGTACGTCGAGTTTGCGGGCCTCGAAGGCGAGGGCCGAGGCGAGCGCCATGGAGTCGGCGCCGCCGGAGCAGGCCACCAGGACGAGGGGCCGGGGCGGGACGGCGGGCCGTTCGGCGAAGGCCGTCCGTCCGGCTCCGCCGGCTTCGGCGAGGAGGTGGTTTCCGGGACGGCCGGGGTGGAGACCCTGGCCGGCACGGAGGGTGTGTTCGGTGAGTACGTCGTGGAGTACGCGGCGGACCGCCAGGCGTATCGCCGCGACCGCAGGATGGGGACCCATGTCCGGTGCCCTTCTGGAGTTCTGGGAGGTACCTCCGAGCGGTGGGACGGCGACGTGCCCTCCCCGGCGTCACTCAGAGTGCGTCGATGGTGACAGAGGCAAGCTGTTCATCGAGCATTGCACGGCTTCCCATGCCCTCATGGTCCCTCGGATGGGTGATTGGTGGACCTTTATCCGGCCATGGGCTCCGTCAAGATCACGAATCTGCCTTACGGTGCACGCGCGCGACCCAGTCGGCGGGGCTGGCGATCTCGGCCTTCGTCGGGAGGGTGTTGGGCGAGGTCCACACCCGGTTGAACCCGTCCATGCCGACCTCGGCGACCACGGCGCTCACGAACCGCTCCCCGTCGCGGTACTGACGGAGCTTCGCGTCCATGCCGAGCAGTTTGCGCAGGGCCAGGTCGAGGCGGCCCGCGCCGCGCGCCCGGCGCTGCTGGAACTTCTCGCGGATCTCGGCGACCGAGGGGACCACGTCGGGTCCGACACCGTCCATGACGAAGTCGGCGTGCCCCTCCAGCAGGGACATCACGGCGGTGAGCCGGCCGAGGATCTCGCGCTGGGCGGGGGTCTGGACGAGTTCGACGAGGCTGCGTCCGCCGCCCTCGCCCCGCTCTCCCTCGGGCCGCCCGCCGACGAGCGACTGCACGGCCTCGCGCAGCTGGTCCACGAAGGTGGCGGGGTCCACGTCGGTCTCGTCCAGGAAGGACTGGATCTCGCCCCGGAGGTGGTCGCGGAGCCACGGCACCCCGGTGAACTGGGTGCGGTGGGTCTCCTCGTGGAGGGCCACCCAGAGCCGGAAGTCGTGCGGGTCCACGTCGAGTTCGCGTTCGACGTGGACGATGTTCGGGGCGACGAGGAGCAGCCGGCCGCCGCCCTGGTCGAGGGCGGGCAGCTCGCGGCTCGCGGGGGCGAAGGTCTCGTACTGGCCGAGCACGCGGGAGGCGAGGAAGGACAGCAGCATGCCGAGTTCGACGCCGGTCACCTTGCCGCCGAGGGCCCCGACGACGCTCTGGCCGGGTCCGCTGCCGCGCCGCTCCTGCATCTTGGCGAGCAGCGGGCGCAGGAGTTCGCGGAACCCGGCGACGTTGGCCTTGATCCAGCCGGCCCGGTCCACGACGAGGACGGGGGTGTCGGCGGGGACGGGGGCCCCGGGGCCCTCGGGGATCATCCGGGTGAAGGAACGGACGTGCTCTTCCGAGGCCTTGGCGTGGCGGCGCAGCTCCGCGACGACGGCACGCGCCTCCTCGCGGTCGATCTCGGGACCCGGCCGTACGAGCCGGGTCGCGGTCGCCACCGCGAGATTCCAGTCGACCATCTCGGCACCACCGATGCTCGTCATGCGTCAACCGTACGTGAGGCGGCGCCCCCGTGGTGGGGCGTCGAGGTCCTAACCCGCGCTGCCGGCCAGGGCGGTGGCGAGGTCGTCGAGGGCCTTCTCGGCGTCGCCGGGAGAGGTGGTGCCGGAGGTGAGGAAGGCGAAGGAGAGCAGCCGTCCACCGGCGTCCACGACGGTGCCGGCCAGGGCGTTGACGCCGGTGAGGGTGCCCGTCTTGGCCCGTACGAGTCCGGCACCGCCCGACTTCTCGCCGTACCGGCCGACGAGGGTGCCGCTGAAGCCGGCCACCGGCAGTCCGGTGAGAACGGGGCGCAGCTCGGGGTGGGCGGGGTCGGCGGCGCGGGCGAGCAGGCCCGCGAGCAGGGCGGCGGACACCTTGTCGTTCCGGTCGAGTCCGCTGCCGTCGCCGAGCCGGGCGCCGGTGACCGGCATGCCGATCTTCTTCAGCTGGGCGGTGACCGCGCCGCGGGCTCCGGCGAAGCTGGCCGGGCGCCCGGCGCCGAGGGCGGTCTGCCGGGCGAGGGCCTCGGCTAGGTCGTTGTCGCTGTTGGTGAGGGTGCGTTCGACCAGCGCGGAGAGCGGCTCGGAGCGGTGGGTGGCGAGGGTGGTCGCCTTGGCGGCGGGACGGTGGGAGCGCGGTTCGCCCGTCGTGGTGACGCCCGCGTCCTTCAGGTATCCGGCGAAGGTGCGGGCGGCGTCGGCGGCGGGGTCGCCGGAGCGTGCGGCGGGCCCGTGGTCGCTCGTGTCGAGGCGGCCCTCGCGGACCATCAGCGCGCTGACCGGGGCGATGTTGTCGTTGGGGCCGATGGGGTGGCGGGAGGGCCCGGAGTAGGCGGAGGCGTCGTACGACAGTGCGACCTTCCGCACCTTCCGGTCCGTCAGGGCCTTCGCGGTGGACCGGGCCAGCGCGCGCAGCCCGGCCTCGTCCAGGGTGGGGTCGCCGCCGCCGACCAGGGTGACGGCGCGCAGGTCGGGAGAGGCGCGCACGGTGGTGTCGATGCGGTGGTCGGGGCCGAGCGCGGAGAGCGCGGCGACCGTGGTGGCGAGCTTGATGGTCGAGGCCGGGGTCATCGGCGTGCCGGCGGCGCGGGCGTAGATCTGCTTGCCGGTGGCGGTGTCGACGACGACCGCCGTCGTACGGGTGCCGAGCGCGGACGCCTTCATCAACGGGTCCAGCGCCTTGGCCGGCGCGAGCGCCGTCCCGGCCGCCGCGGGACCGGTGCCGGTACCCAGTGCGGCGAGCACCGCGGCGGCGCTGGGGGCCGGAGCGGGCTCGGCGGGGCCCGCCGCGGAACTCCGGTGAGCTGTGTCACCTGTCCGGCCCTGGTCGGCGGCGCGGGCGCGTTCGGCCTTACGCTGACCGTTGTCCCAGGGGCCGGCGGCGAACACGGCGCCGGCGGCGACCACCAGGCCGACGACCGCGGAGCCTGCGACGAGCCGCCAGTTGCCCGGCAGGGCCGGTTTTCCGGCCAGGCCCTTCAGCTTGCCCCAGGGGTCCGACGGTTCCTGCGACGGTTCATCCACCGGCTCGGCCACCGTTGACCAGCCCCTTTCGCGAGCACACATCTGCGTGGGGGACACTTAACCACCAGTCGTATGTGTTGATCATGGAGGAGCCACCCGTGGAGTTCGACGTCACCATCGAGATCCCGAAGGGTTCGCGGAACAAGTACGAGGTGGACCACGAGACCGGTCGGATCCGCCTGGACCGTCGACTCTTCACCTCGACCAGCTACCCGGCCGACTACGGCTTCGTCGAGAACACCCTCGGCGAGGACGGCGACCCGCTGGACGCGCTGGTCATCCTGGACGAGCCGACGTTCCCCGGATGCCTCATCAAGTGCCGCGCCATCGGCATGTTCCGCATGACGGACGAGGCCGGCGGCGACGACAAGCTGCTGTGCGTCCCCGCCTCGGACCCGCGCGTCGAGCACCTGCAGGACATCCAGCACGTGTCGGAGTTCGACCGCCTGGAGATCCAGCACTTCTTCGAGGTCTACAAGGACCTGGAGCCCGGCAAGTCCGTCGAGGGCGCCGACTGGGTCAACCGCGCCGCGGCCGAGGCCGAGATCGAGGCCTCGTACAAGCGTCTGCAGGACCAGGGCGGCGCGCACTGACGCGGTCCCTCTCCCGGGGCCCACGGCCCCTTCCGGTTCCGCTTCCGTACGGTCGCGGGACCGGGGACGTCACGGTGACCCGAGGGTCCCCGTGACGGACCGAGGACAGCGTGGACGGGCGGTACACCTCATCGGTGTGCCGCCCGTTTCGCGTGCGGGTCCCTTGACCGTGCCCATACTGGGCAGGAGTGCGGCCAGGACTCATCGGGCCAGGAAGAGCGAGGTCAGGCAGTGGCGGAACAGGGCGGTCCGGAGGACCAGAAGCCCCAGTCCGACGAGGCGCACAGTGCGTTCACCGCGCCCGCCGGGGTGGAGCAGCCCACGCTGCCGCTCGAAGACGACCAGCCGACCTCGGAGTTCGCGGTACCGGCCGGGGTGCAGCCGGAGCCGGGTGGGCCGGGTTCCGCTTCCGGTCCGGGCCGGGCGGGCAGGAACCTCTCCGACTCGGACACCGGCGCCTCGGCCTTCACCCCTCCGCGGGTGTACGACGCGAGCCAGACACCCGCCTTCACCCCGGCGCAGGGCATTCCGATGGTCCGGCTGACCAAGGAGGCTCCCTGGCAGGACCGGATGCGCACGATGCTCCGGATGCCGGTCACCGAGCGGCCCGCGGCGGAGAGCGTCCAGCGGACGGACGACTCGGGGCCGGCCGTGCCGAGGGTGCTCGACCTGACGCTCCGTATCGGCGAGCTGCTGCTGGCCGGGGGCGAGGGGGCCGAGGACGTGGAGGCCGCGATGTTCGCGGTGACGCGTTCGTACGGCCTCGACCGGTGCGAGCCCACCGTCACCTTCACGCTGCTCTCGATCTCGCACCAGCCCTCGCTGGTCGAGGACCCGGTCACGGCGAGCCGGACGGTGCGCCGCCGGGGCACCGACTACAACCGGCTGGCGGCCGTCTTCCGGCTGATCGACGACATCACCACGGAGGACGTGGACGTCTCCCTGGAGGAGGCGTACCGGCGGCTGGCGGAGATCCGCCGCAACCGCCACCCCTTCCCCGGCTGGGCGCTCACGGCTGCGGCCGGGCTGCTCGCCGGGGCGGCCTCGGTGCTGGTCGGCGGTGGCGTGGTGGTGTTCTTCGTGGCGGCGGCGGGCGCGATGCTCGGCGACCGGCTGGCCTGGCTCTGCGCGGGGCGCGGGCTGCCGGAGTTCTACCAGTTCACCGTCGCCGCGATGCCGCCCGCCGCACTCGGGGTGGCGCTGACGCTCACCCACTGGTCGGATGTGCGACCGTCCGCGGTGATCACCGGTGGTCTCTTCGCGCTGCTGCCCGGGCGGGCCCTGGTGGCGGGCGTGCAGGACGGGCTGACCGGCTACTACATCACCGCCGCCGCGCGCCTGCTGGAGGTCATGTACTTCTTCATCGGGATCGTGGTCGGGGTGCTGGTGGTGCTCTATCTGGGGCTCCAGCTGGGCGCGACACTCAATCCGGAGGAACGTTTCGTCGCCCACGACCGGCCGGTGCTCCAGATCCTGGTGTCGATGGCGCTGAGCCTGGCGTTCGCGATCCTGCTCCAGCAGGAGCGGTCCACCGTGCTCGCGGTCACCCTGAACGGCGGGGTCGCCTGGATCATCTACGGGGCGATGGCCCGCACCGGCGAGCTCTCGCCGGTCGCGGCGACGGCAGTGGCGGCCGGGCTGGTGGGCCTGTTCGGCCAGCTCTTCTCGCGCTACCGCTACACCTCTTCGCTGCCGTTCATCACGGCGGCCATCGGCCCGCTGCTGCCCGGTTCGGCGACGTACTTCGGGCTGCTCGGCGTGGCCCAGGGCGAGCTGGACCGGGGACTCGCGTCGCTCTCCACGGCGGTGGCCACGGCCCTGGCCATCGCGATCGGGGTGAACCTCGGGAGCGAGATCTCCCGGCTCTTCATGCGGGTACCGGGACTGGAGACGGGCGCGGGCGCGGGCCGCAGGGCCGCCAAGCGCACCCGCGGCTTCTGAGGCGGCCCGGAGCTTCGCGGGGTCTCGCCCACCCCGTACACGCGTACGGCGCCCGTCCCGTGACCGGGAGGGGCGCCGTACGCCGTGTGCGGGTGGGCGGGCGGGCGTCAGCGCTTGGCGTGACGGCCGCGGCGGCCGGCGGCCGGGCCGCCGCCGGGGGTGTGGTCGTCGTCGTCCTCGTCGCGGGCCGCAGCGGCCTTCTTCGCCTTGGAGCGGGCCCGGAGGAACTCGATCGCGATCGGCACCACGGAGATGAGCACGATCAGGACGAGCATCGCCTCGATGTTCTCGTGCACGAACTCGATCTTGCCGAGCACCGCTCCGAGCACGGTCACGCCGACGCCCCAGAGGACGCCGCCGATGATGTTGAAGATGAGGAACGAGCGGTAGTTCATCCGGCTGACACCGGCGATGATCGGCGTGAAGGTGCGGACCACCGGCACGAAGCGGGCGAGGATCAGCGACTTCGGACCGTACTTCTCGAAGAACTCGTGCGCCTTCTCGACGTTCTCCTGCTTGAAGAGCCTGGAGTCCGGCCGGTTGAAGAGGGCCGGGCCCACCTTCCGGCCGAAGAGGTAACCGACCTGGTCCCCGACGATCGCGGCGATCCCGATCAGCACGCAGACCAGCCAGAGCGGGTAGCGGAGCTGCCCGGTGGTGACCAGCAGGCCCGTGGTGAACAGGATGGAGTCGCCGGGCAGGAAGAACCCGATCAGCAGTCCGGACTCGGCGAACACGATGAGGAGGACACCGGGGAGTCCGAAGGTGTTGATCAGATAGTCCGGGTCCAGCCAGCTCGGGCCGAGCGCAAGCGTATTCAAGGGTCCGGGCTCCAGGATCGTTCGATGGGCGGCTGCGTGGCGCCCCAAGCTATCAACGCCCCGGAGGTGCTCCGGGTTCCAGTGGGCGCAGTGAGCGTGCGCACGACACCAACCGGGGCAAAGCTGGACCCCAGGAGGTGTCACCCATGGGCATCGAGGATTACGGCGGCGGCCAGAGCGACCACGCGGACGTGCTCGTCGTCACCACGAACGACGTGCCCGGACACCAGGTGACCCGGGTGATCGGCGAGGTGTTCGGGCTGACCGTGCGCTCCCGCCACCTGGGCAGCCAGATCGGCGCCGGGCTGAAGTCGATGATCGGCGGCGAGCTGAAGGGCCTGACCAAGACCCTGGTCGAGACCCGCAACGAGGCGATGGAGCGCCTCGTCGAGCAGGCGAGGGCGCGCGGCGCCAACGCGGTGCTGATGATGCGCTTCGACGTCTCCGAGGCGGCGGACGTGGGCACCGAGGTCTGCGCGTACGGGACGGCCGCGGTGATCAGCGAGCTGTGACGGGCCGGGCGGGGAGCCGCCCGGGACCAGCCGTGCGGGCTATGCGCGCTATGCGGGTCATGCGCCATATGCACGTTGCGCGGCATGTGCGTGGATAGGGTGAGCCGGTGGCTCCCTCCCCCGCGTCGCGCCCCTCTCCCGGCTCCCCCGGCTCCCCGGACGCACCGGGCCCCGCGGCCCCCGCCGGTCACGTCCCGGAACCCGCCCCCACTCCCGCCCGGCGGCTGCTGCCCGTCGTGCTGCCGGCGCTGGTGGTGGGCGTCGCCTCGGCGCTGATCCTGCTCGGGGTGAGCCTGCTGGCCGAACGGTTCCAGGACGTGCTCTGGGAGAGCCTCCCGGACGCGCTCGGGATCGGCCGGTTCTCCTCGCTCTGGATGATCGTCATGCTCACCGCGACCGGTGTCGCGGTGGGCATCACCGTCCACCTGGTGCACGGCCACGCGGGCCCCGATCCGGCCACCATGGGACTGGTCGGCGCCCCGCTCTCCCCCGGGGTCGTACCGGGGCTGCTCCTGGTCACCGTGCTGGCGCTGGCGGGCGGGGTGAGTCTCGGGCCGGAGAACCCGATCACGGAGGCGAACATCGCGCTCGCCTTCTGGCTGGGCCGGCGGGTCGCCCCCGGCTCACCGGTCGAGCTCTGGGTGGGGCTCGCCGCGGCGGGCACGATCGGCGCCCTGTTCGGCACCCCGGTCGCCGCCGCCCTGATCCTCTCCGAGGTCCTCGCCTCCCAGCCCGGCCCCGGGGCGCTCTGGGACCGCCTCTTCGGCCCGCTCGCGGCGGGTACGGCGGGGGCGCTGACCATGTCGCTGGCCGAGCACCCCAGCTTCGACCTCTCGCTGCCCGACTACACCCACACCGGCTGGGGCGACCTGCTCGCCGCACTGGTGATCGCCTCGGCGGGAGCGGCGCTGGGCATGGCCGGGGTACTGGCCGCACCGTGGACGCACCGGGCCTTCAAGGCACTGCGGCACCCCGTGCTCTCCCTCGCCGTCGGCGGGCTCGTACTGGGGCTGCTGGGGGCGCTGGGCGGCCATCTGACCCTCTTCAAAGGTCTGGAGGAGGTCAAGGAGCTGGCCGCGTCGCCCGACGGCTGGTCGGCCGGGGAGTTCGGGACGATGGCGGTGGTGAAGATGGCGGCGCTGGTGGTGGCCGCCACCTGCGGCTTCCGGGGCGGCCGGATCTTCCCCGCGGTCTTCGCCGGGGCGGCCCTGGGGCTCTGCGCGCACGCGCTGGTCGACGCGGTGCCGCCCGCGCTCGCCGTCGCCTGCGCGGTACTGGGCCTGCTCCTCGCCGTCACCCGGCAGGGCTGGCTCAGCCTCTTCACCGCCGCGGTCCTGGTGAGCGACATGACGGTGCTGCCGGTGCTCTGCGTGGCGACGCTCCCCGCGTGGCTGCTGGTGACCGGGCGGCCCCAGATGCAGTTGCGCGAGGACGGTACGGCGCTGCGGTGAGCGGCGGGGCGGGCCGTGCGCCCGGCCCGCCCGAACCGCCCCGGCACCGGCCCCGGCCCCGCCCCACCGGACGTGCCGAATGGGCTATTTGTCCGTATCGTCACATGCGTACGGCCTCTCGGAGCCGCACGAGAACTCCACGCCGTACGGCCCGCGTCACCCGAAGCCCGGAGGATCTCGTATGTCCACGCCCGTCAATGTCGCCGTCGTCTACTACTCCTCGACCGGCACCATCGCGACGATCGCCAAGGCCCTCGCCGAGGACGCGGAGAAGGCCGGCGCCGACGTACGGCTGCGCAGGGCGGCCGAGCTCGCCCCGCAGGCCGCCATCGACTCCAACCCCGCCTGGGCCGCGAACGTACGGGCCACCGCCGACATCGCGGAGGTCGTCGCCGACGACATCGTCTGGGCCGACGCGGTGATCTTCGGTTCGCCGACCCGGTACGGGAACCTCGCCGCCCAGCTCAAGCAGTTCATCGACACCCTCGGCGGGCTCTGGCAGGCCGGTGCGCTGGCCGACAAGGTCTACAGCGGCTTCACCTCCAGCGCCACCGCGCACGGCGGCCAGGAGTCCACGCTGCTCGCGCTCTACAACACCATCCACCACTTCGGCGGCATCCTCGTCGCCCCCGGGTACACCGACCCGTCGAAGTTCGTCGACGGCAACCCGTACGGCACCTCGCACGTGGCCGGTCAGGGCGACATCCCTGTCGGCGAGCAGACGCTGACGGCGGCGCGTGTGCAGGCCGAGCGGGTCGTGAAGTTCACCCGGGCCATCAAGGCGGGACTCGCCGCCGAGGGCTGACCCCGGCGAACGGACACGACGGGAGCCGGCCCCCGGGGGCCGCAAACCGAGAGGACGTACGGCGCATGGCGCTCCACAAGGGATCACACGGCAGCGACGACTCCCGCAAGGGCCGCAAGCTGGCCCTCAACCCCTTCTTCGGAGAAGCCGATCCGACGGCGGGCATGACCTCGGCGCCGCCGACGCACCGGCTCCCGGACGGTCCGCTCCCGCCGTCCACCGCGTACGGGCTCGTCCACGACGAGCTGATGCTCGACGGCAACTCCCGGCTCAACCTCGCCACCTTCGTCACCACCTGGATGGAACCCCAGGCCGGGGTGCTGATGGCGGAGTGCCGGGACAAGAACATGATCGACAAGGACGAGTACCCGCGCACCGCCGAGCTGGAGCGCCGGTGTGTCGCGATGCTCGCCGACCTGTGGAACGCCCCCGACCCCACCAACGCCGTGGGCTGCTCCACGACCGGCTCCAGCGAGGCCTGCATGCTCGCCGGTCTCGCGCTGAAGCGGCGCTGGGCGGCGAAGAACCCCGACCGCTATCCGGCCACCGCGCGGCCCAACCTGGTGATGGGCGTCAACGTGCAGGTGTGCTGGGAGAAGTTCTGCAACTTCTGGGAGGTGGAGGCCCGGCTCGTCCCCATGGAGGGCGAGCGCTTCCACATCGACCCGCAGGCGGCCGCCGACCTCTGCGACGAGAACACCATCGGGGTCGTCGGCATCCTCGGTTCCACCTTCGACGGCTCCTACGAGCCGATCGCCGGCATCTGCGAGGCGCTGGACGCCCTCCAAGAACGCACCGGCCTCGACATCCCGGTCCACGTCGACGGCGCCTCGGGCGCCATGATCGCCCCGTTCGTCGACGATGACCTGGTGTGGGACTTCCGGCTCCCCCGCGTGGCCTCGATCAACACCTCGGGCCACAAGTACGGCCTGGTCTACCCCGGCGTCGGCTGGGCGCTCTGGCGTACGCCCGAGGACCTCCCCGAGGAGCTCGTCTTCCGGGTCAACTACCTCGGCGGCGACATGCCCACCTTCGCGCTGAACTTCTCCCGGCCCGGCGCCCAGGTCGTCGCGCAGTACTACACCTTCCTGCGGCTGGGCCGGGAAGGCTACCGCGCCGTCCAGCAGACCTCGCGGGACGTGGCGCGGGGCCTCGCGGAACGGATCGAGGCCCTGGGCGACTTCCACCTCCTCACCCGGGGCGACGAACTCCCGGTCTTCGCCGTGACGACCACGCCGGACGTGAAGGCGTACGACGTCTTCGACGTCTCCCGACGGCTTCGCGAGCGCGGCTGGCTGGTGCCCGCGTACACCTTCCCGGCCAACCGGCAGGATCTGTCGGTGCTGCGGTTCGTCTGCCGCAACGGCTTCTCGTCCGACCTCGCCGAACTCCTGCTGGAGGACCTGCGGTCACTCCTGCCCGAACTCAGGGAACAAGCACACCCGCTGAGCCGCGACAAGAATGCCGGAACATCGTTCCACCACTGAACGGCCCACAAGCCTGCTCTACTTGCGGCTCTCGGCGATCAGCTCGAAGGCGGTCTTGCCGTCCAGGGACTCGCGGATGATGTCGGCGTGACCCGCGTGCCGGGCGATCTCCTCGACCAGGTGGACCAGCAGCCACCGCATGGAGACCTCCTCGTCCTTCGGGAACCACGGGGCCTCGGGCAGCGGGAAGGAGTCGTCGAGGTCCGGCACCGACCGGATGAACTTCTCGGTCTCGGCGGCGACCCCGTCCCAGAACGCGAGCACTTCGGCCACGGTCTCCTCGCCGACGAGGCGGAAGCTGTCGCCCCAGGTCTCCTGGGTGCGCGCCTTCTCGTTGGGCCGCCGCTGCGCCATCCGCAGCCAGTTCAGCTCCGTCTCGGCGACGTGCTTGGCCAGACCGGAGAGGGAGAGCTCGCTGGCGCTCGGCCGGCTCGCCGCCTGCTCCTCGGTCAGGCCGAGCAGGGTGCGGCGGATCGCGCCGCGCTGGGCCTCGACGAAGCCGAGGAGGGTGCCGCGCTCGTCGCCGTGCGTCTCGGACACGTGGGTGACCATTCTGACCGTCCCGGAGTCTTGGGCCGGCGCCCCCGTGGCCCCGACCGACACTCACACGCTACGAGCCCTTGCGGACAGCTTCTGTCCTCAACGCCCGGGACACGCGGTCGCGTTCAGAAAGGAAAGACCGTGCGGCCGTACTGGACGGAGATCCAGTGCGTCGTCGTGTAGGCGTCCGCCACCGCGTCGCCGTTCCGCCGGCCGAGTCCGGACATCTTCTCGCCCCCGAAGGCGGCCGGCGGCTCGTCCTGCACGGTGGGCCCGTTGACGTGGAACATGCCGCTGCGCACCCGCCGCGCGAACCGCACGCCGCGCTCCACGTCGGCGGTGTGCACGGCCCCGCTCAGCCCGTACGGGGTGTCGTCGGCGATCCGTACGGCCTCGTCCTCCCCGTCGAAGGGGATCAGCACGGCCACCGGCCCGAAGACCTCCTGCGTCAGCAGGGGCGAGCCCTCGGGCACCCCGGTCAGCACGGTCGGCTCCACCACGTTGCCCCGGGTGCGGCCCCGCAGCAGTGCGGTGGCCCCGGCTTCGAGCGCCTCGGCGACCAGCCCGGACAGCGCGTCCGCCTGGAAGGCGTTGATGACGGGACCGATGCGGGTGGCAGGATCGTGGGGGTCCCCGGCGGTGACCCGGGCCACCTCGGCGACGAACCGCTCGGTGAACTCCCGCTCCACCCGGCGGTCGACCAGGATGCGGTTGGCCGCCATGCCGACCTGACCCTGGAAGAAGAACCGGCTGAAGACGGCGGCGTCCACGGCCGCCTCGATGTCCGCGTCCTCCAGCACCACCAGCGCGCTGTTGCCGCTGAGTTCGAGCTGGCACCGCTTGAAGTGGCGGGCGGCGACGGCGGCTATCTGCCTGCCGACCCGGTCCGATCCGGTGAACGAGATCACCGCGGGCACCGGGTGCTCGATGAACGCGTTGCCTATCTCGGCGCTGTCCGTGACCACCACGTTGAGCAGGCCCGGCGGCAGCCCGGCCTCCTCGAAGATCCTCGCCACCAGCCCACCGCCGACGACCGGGGCGTTCTGGTGCGGCTTCATGACGACCGCGTTGCCGAGCGCCAGGGCCGGGGCGACGGACTTCATCGCCACGACGAAGGGGAAGTTGAAGGCGTTGATGACGGAGACGACCCCGACGGGGCGTCGGTAGACCCGGTTCTCCTTGCCGTCCACCGCCGCGGGCAGCAGCCCGCCGACCGGCCGGACGGCCTGGCGTATCGCCTCGCGCAGGAGCTCGCGGCCGAGGTCGATCTCGTACCGCGCCCGGGGCAGCGTCCCGCCCAGCTCGTCGACGACGGCCTCGGCGATCTCGTCGGCGCGGGCGTCGACCACGGCCAACGCCCGTACGAGAACGGCCTGTCGCTCGTGCGGACGGGTGGCTGCCCACGCCGTCTGCGCGCGCTCGGCGGCGCGGTACGCCCGGTCCACCTCGGCGACGGTCGCGACCGTGATGGCGCAGAGCTTCTCGCCGTTGTAGGGATTGACGTCGATGATGTCCCACGAACCGCTGCCGGTCAGCCATTCGCCATCGATGTACTGATGGGCCAGTTCATGGAAGAAGGACATGCAATCCCTTACTGCAGGCGTTCGCACACTCCTGATCGAACGTCATCGTACGCGTGGATCAGGCCCGTTGAAGCAGACTGTGGAGGAGATCCCGGGTCTCGTCCTCCCCGGGGCTGTCGGCACGCAGCCGGACCATGGCCTTTTCGTACTGCTGGACGTCCTCGGCCTTGTCGAGATAGAGCGCGCTGGTGAGCTGCTCCAGAAAGATGATGTCGGACAGGTCCGATTCGGGGAAACGCAGCATGGTGAACGCGCCGCTTTCTCCCGCGTGTCCGCCGAAACTGAAAGGCATCACCTGGAGGGAGATGTTGGGGTGTTCCGACATTTCCAGCAGATGCCGCAATTGCGAGCGCATCACGTCGCGTGAGCCGTAGGGCCGGTGCAGGGCGGCCTCGTCGAGCACCGCGTGGAAGTGCGGCGCGCGTTCCGAGACGAGCACCTTCTGGCGCTCCAGACGCAGTGCGACCCGGCGGTCGATCTCCGCCTCGGGAGCCCCGCGCATGCCGCGCGAGACGACCGCATGGGCATACGCCTCGGTCTGCAACAGCCCGTGCACGAACTGCACTTCGTAGATACGGATGAGGGATGCCGCCCCCTCCAGACCGATGTACGTCTGGAACCAGCCGGGCAGCACGTCGCCGTAACTGTGCCACCAGCCCGCCACGTTGGCCTCACGGGCCAGGCCGAGCAGCGATTCGCGCTCCGCCTCGTCCGCGACTCCGTAGAGCGTGAGCAGATCCTCGATGTCCCTGGCCTTGAAGCTCACCCGTCCCAACTCCATGCGGCTGATCTTCGATTCGGAGGCCCGGATGGAGTAGCCGGCCGCCTCACGCGTGATTCCGCGAGACTCGCGCAGCCTTCTGAGCTGAGAGCCCAGCAGGATGCGTCGCACCACGGATCCACTCGACTCGCCTGCCGACACTGGACAACCCTCCCCATAGCTTCCCGGGCAACGAGGCCCCCCGAACCCCGAGAACCGGATTCTGCCACCAAAACGCTCCGGGCCGTACTCATTCGATTACAGAGAGGGGAAGACTTGCCCCAGTGACGGAAAACTGCCGCACGGAAGAAATGCTCCGGAACCACCACGGTACCGGGCAGGTCCGGCGCGTGCACGTGCATCTGCCCTTGCATCTGCTCCACGCATTCGGAACCATGGGCCTTGCGCACCTGCGTGATCGTTCGTGTTGTGCCGCTGTGTCCCCGCAGTACCGCTCACAGGCAGTGCCGCTCGCAGCCGCGAAATCCCGGGAGCACCTCGCATGAGGACTGATGGATCGACGACGCTCGAACCGTTACGGCGCGGCCTGCCCCCCGCGGATCCCGCGTCGATCACCGCATCGGCGTCCATCACCCTCCCGGCGAGATACGAAGCGGTCGGCTCGGCACGGCACTTCACCCGCTCCACGCTCTGTCAGTGGCAACTGGACAGCCGCTTCGACGATGTGGCCCTGGTCGTCTCCGAGCTGGTGACCAACGCCCTGCGGCACGCACTGCCCTCCGATGTCGCCCGCGACCCCAACGTCCCGCCGGTGAGGCTCCAGTTGGCGCGCTGTGCCTCCCGCCTGGTGTGCGCGGTGCGCGACCCCAGCCGGGAGGGTCCGACGGCCGGCGAGGCGGAGGACTCCGCCGAGTCGGGGCGGGGCCTGTTCCTGGTGGAGTCCTTCAGTGACAGCTGGGGATGGCATCCGACACCGACCACCGGGATCCCGGGACCTCCGGTGCCCCCGCACGGGAAGGTGGTCTGGGCGATGTTCCTGCTGACGGCCGCCGACGAGGCGGCGGACGACTCCCTCTGAATCCCGCCGACTCCCGCTGAGCGGAGGCGGTTCCCGGCCCCGGGCAGCTTCGGGGCACGGAAGAAAACTCCCGCGAGGACGGGCACGTACGGGACCTGACACGGAGCCGGGGCCGGAGCGCGGGGGAGAGTGGCGCTCCGGCCCTCACCATGTCCGGGCCGCAACCGCGACGCGCCTTCCGCGCGTTCAGCGCCTCCCGCACCCTGCGCGTCTTCCGCGCTTCCCGCGCCCTGCGCGCCTTCCGCGTTCAGGCGCCGGTCGCCAGGTGGTCGAACTCCCCGTCCTTGACGCCCAGCAGGAGCGCCTCGATCTCCGCCGGCGTGTAGACGAGCGCGGGACCGTCGGGGTGGCGCGAGTTGCGCATGGCCACATTCCCCCCGGGAAGTTTCGCGAACTCCACGCAAGATCCTTGGGAGTTGCTGTGCCTGCTCTTCTGCCAGACGACTCCGTGAAGCCCTGTGGCCGCCATGCCGTTGTACACGTCGTGCACAGAAAGCTCCCCGAGTTGCAAGGTGCAAGTGTCAACCATCCGTCAACCAACCTGGATCATAGCGGTAATTCACATGCCAATGCATGGGCAAATGCACGTGCACGCGGGGTGGTCCTTTGATTACAGCGAATACGGCAGAGGTGAAGGCGTAGCGAAATGGCATGTGCCCGGCGAGTAGATCCTCCCGGTGCCTCCGGCCCGCGCTCTCACCGGCCATCCCGCATCCCCGCAGCCCCGCGGCCCAGCCACCCGACCCGGCCCCCCACAGCCCCGACCCCGCGGGCCGGAACAACCGGGCCGTCTCCAACCCACATGCTTTTCAACGGGATTCCGGTTCCGCCCGCTCCCCTTCCCGGGCATCTTCGGACTCTCCGGTGCCTCCGGCCTCTTCGGCGTCTTCGGCCTCTTCGGTCTCTTCCCCCGGTCGGGCTCTCCGGCTGCTGGGAACGGCACCCCGGTCGTCGAGCGCGAACGACAATTCCACCAGGGCGTCGAGCAGAAGCGCGGCTCCCCGGCGCACCACGGGGTCGGGTACGGGTTCTCCGGGTTCGGGTTCCTCGTCGAAGGGCGCGTCGAGGAAGTCCCACTGCGCCACCGACTCGGCGACCGGGCCCCATTCCGGGACCCGCCGTTCGCGTACCGCCTTCGCGCCCTTCTCGGTGGAGCCGCGCAGGGCTTCCGCGAGTTCCGCCGCGCCGCGTACCGGGGTCGCCGCACGGTCCGGCAGGTGGGCCTCCAGCAGCATGGCGGCCCGGCCGAGCTGGGACAGCGCGTGCTGGGCGTCGGTGGCGGCCGTCCGGGAGATGCCCCGGTGCCGCACCGGTTCGTACTGGGCCTTCTTCAGGGTCTCCGTCCACTCGACCCGGGCCTCGCGGGAGGCGATGAGCGCGGTCCGTACGTCCTCGTTGCTGCGGGCCGCCGGATCGGCGTACTGGTCGATGACCGTGGCGGCGTACCGCCCGACCGCGATCAGCCACCCGGCGAGCCGGTTGCGCAGCCGCGGGGTTTCCCAGGCCGGGTAGACGGCGTACGAGACCATGGCCAGCACCCCGCCGACGAGGGTCAGCACGATGCGTTCGGGGACCGTCTGGGACCAGTCGCTGCCGGCCATGCCGAGCAGGAAGACGACGTACGCCGAGATGCAGACCTGGCCGACCGCGTAGCCGGTGCGCATCAGCAGGTACATCGCCCAGGCGCAGGAGACGGCGAGCGCGGCGGAGAGCTCCGGGCCGGGGTCGGCGAGCTGCACGACCGCGGTGGCGAACGACACCCCCACGATGGTGCCGCCGAAGCGGGCCACCGAGCGGGAGTAGGTCTGCGAGAAGTCCGGCCGCATCACCATGACCGCGGCCATCGGCGCCCAGTAGCCGTGACCGAAGGGCAGCGCCTCACCGATGAAGTAGCCGACGGTGGCGACCGCGGTGACCCGGATCGCGTGCCGCAGGATCGCCGAGCCGCGGTGGAACTCGCCCCGCATCCGGCCGATCACGACCGGGAGGAGCGTGATCAGGCCGGGGCGGCGGCGGTGCGGGGTCTCCGGGTCCGCTTCGGAGCCGTGCCGGGTTCCGGCGCCCTCGGCGATCTCCACGACGTCGTGCAGGAGGGCGATCAGCCGGTCGGCCGCCCGTCGGGGCGGGCCGCTGGTGAGCCCGCCGGTCTCGGGCGTTTCCAGCGCCGCGAGCGCCGGTGCGCCGAGCCGGACCGGATCGCCGTGCCGGATCGCGCGGGCCGCCGCGTCGAGCACCGAGCCGGCCGCCTTGAGCAGCTCGCGGGCCCGGTCACGCTGCGGGCCCTCCTCGGGCACGCCCATGGCGGGGTCGGCCAGCGAGGCCAGCACCGGGCGGATGCGTTCGGCGATGCTCCGGGCGCCGTGCAGTTCGGCCGGGCGGTGGCGGGCCTCCCGGGCGGAGATCGCCGCCGCGTCGCGGGCCGTCATCAGCGCCTCCGAGTCGAAGGGCGCGATCGGGTCGTAGCGCAGCCGCCGGGCGTAGTCGGCCTCGGCGGCCAGCGCGTCGGCGAGCGCGTCGCGCTGGGCCCCCCACCGGCGTACCGGGAAGAGCACGATCAGGGCGGCCTGCACCAGGCCGCCGATGATGATCACTCCGGCGTGCGCCGCGGCGTCCAGGACGGAGGTGGGCAGGGTGATGGTGACGAGCATGATCGCCACGTTGGAGGAGGCGATGATGCCGCCGGTGGGGCCCGCCGCCCAGCAGAGTCCCGCGATGAACGTCCAGAGGACCAGGACGCCGAGGAACACCACGTAGTACGGGCCGGCGACGTAGCCGACGAACGTCGAGATGCTCAGGCTGACGCCGGAGATCAGGGCGAGCACCGGGCGGGGGCGCCAGCTGCGCTGGAAGGTGGCGATGGCCGCCTGGAACGCGCCGAACGCCGAGCTGGCCGCGATGACCGGCCCGAAGAGCACCAGCGCGGTCTCGACCACCAGCGCCAGTCCGATGGCGCCCCGCAACGCGACGAGCGGCTCCAGCCGGGGCCGCTCGATGGTGAACCCCGAGCGGGCGGTCTCCTTCAGCGCCCGGAGCCAGCTCATGGGGCGAGCGTAGTCGCGATACGGGGCAAGCCGGACCTTTGGTTCACCCGTCCGGGACGGCTTCCGGCCGCCCCCGGAGACGCACCGGGCGGGAGTGCCCGGCGGGGGTCCGCGGGCGGTCGGGCCGGGCGCCCCGCGGGGATCACGCCCGGTCACACCTCGACGGTGGTTCCCGGCTCCAGCCGCTCGACCGGGACGCCGGTCAGGCCCTGCTCACCGAGGAAGCGGGCGGTGGAGACCTGGCCGAGTTCGCTGAGCATGAGTTCGTGGATCTGGATGACGCGCTCGGGCCGGACGGCCCGCACGTGGTCGGCGGCCTCCCCGAGCTTGGTCCACGGGCCGCTGGTCGGCAGCAGGAGGGTACGCACCGGGACGCCGGGCCGGGAGTAGGCGTCCCCCGGGTGGTAGACGGCGCCACCGTCGACGAGGTAGCCGACGTTGTCGGGGCACGGGAGATCGGCGTGGATCACCGCGTGCGACCGGCCGTGAACGGTGAAGGCGAAGGAGCCGACGGTGAAGGAGTCGCCCGCCGCCACGGCGCGGACGCGGCCGCCGTGGCCGCCGAGGGCCGCCGCCACGGCGGCGGTGCCGTAGACCCGCAGGCCGGGCCGGGCCTCCAGGGCAGCGGCGACGAGTTCCTCGTCGAAGTGGTCGAAGTGGTCGTGGGTGATCAGCACCGCGTCGGCCCGGCCGACCGCGTCCGCCGCTTCCGGGGTGAAGGTTCCGGGGTCGACGACGACGCGCGTGCCGTCCTTCTCCAGCGCGACGCAGGCGTGGGCGTACTTGGTGAGCCGCACGGTGGTGTCCTTCCGGCCGAGACTGAATACCTACAACTAAACTGTACACCTAAGATGTACACCCTAGCTGGAGAGTTGAAGGATAGACTGCCACCATGGACGACGCTCGACTGGCCGAGGAACTCCGCCTGACCATCGGACAGCTGGTCCGCACGGTGCGCACCGCCGACACGATGCCCCCCGGCGAGGCCGCCGTCCTCGGCCATCTGGACCGCGACGGCGCGATGACCGCCGCCGACATCGCGGAGCGGCGGGGCGTCACGCACCAGTCGGCCACCAAGGCCGTCAAGGAACTGCTCGGCCAAGGGCTCGTACGGACCGAGGCTCACCCCCTCGACCGGCGCAAAATCCTGCTGCACCTCACGCCGGCCGGCAGCAGCCGCCTCGCGGAGGAGCGCGGCAGGCGTGCGGAGTGGCTGGGCGCCGCGATCGACGACGCGCTCGGTCCCGAGGAGCGCGAGGTGCTCGTGGCGGCGCTGCCCCTGCTGGCGCGGCTGACCGAGCGCCTGCGGACCTCGTAGGACCGGCCGCCCACGGACCGGGGGTCGGCCACGTCCGCGTACGGACCGGACGCCGCCCCCTACGAGGTGATGCCCCGGCCCTCGCGGCCGCCCACCCGGGCCCGGTCGGCGGCCTCGGTGCCGTGGGTCCAGCCGTCCAGGTCGGTGGCGCCGCGCACCCGGGTGGTCGTGGTCCGGGGGAACATCCGCTCCGCCGCACCGGAGACCGCCACGTCGCGGGCGGCGAGCACGGGGAGCAGCGCGTCGTCGCCGGGCCCGTCCGTACCGCCGTCGGCGCCCCCCGCTTCGGCGCCGGCCTCGGCGGTGACCCGGGCGGTGTCGGCGGCGAGCCGGCTGCCCAGGCGCTGGGCGTACGCCATCAGGAAGGACTGCCGGAACGTCTTGGTCCGCTTTCGGCCCCCGGCCCGCTGTCCCGCCTCGGCCCGGGCCATCGCGGAGGTGCCCTGCACCAGCAGCGAGGTGAAGAGGAGTTCCACCGCCTCCAGGTCCGGCTCGAAGCCGACGACGGTGGTGAAGCCGAGGTCGCTGTTCCACACGGCCCGGCAGCGGTTCGCCGAGGCGACCGCGTCGAGCAGGATCGCCTTGGCCGTCTCGTACGGGGCGTCGACGCCGATCCGGCAGGCGCCGGGCTGGTCCCCGCTGTGGGTACGGGCCGCGAGCAGCGCCTCGTCGATGCTGTGCCGGGCCATCAGCTCCTGCGCCTTGGTGGTGAGGGCCTCGGCCTCCTCCGGGAAGTCCGTCCCCTCCGCCTTCGCCAGCAGGGCGCGGATACGGGTGAGCATCCGGGGTTCGTCGTGCGCGGGCGGCGGCAGGTGCGAACCCCCGGCCGGGGTCCCGCCGGGCGGCGGCCCGACCGCCTCCACTGCGGGGAGCCGCAGCAGCAGCCGGTACAGCTCCAGCAGCGCGGAGGCGTACGAGAAGCGGTCGGGCCGGTTGCGCGGCACGGGCGGCGGCAGCTCGGCGAGCTGGCCGGACCAGCGCGGCGGGAGCGCCGCGTAGCCGGCGGTCTCGGCGGCGATCAGGGTCGCGGCGAGGGCCGCCCGCTCCTCGTCCAGCTCCCGGCGCACGAACCGTACGACGTCGGCGGGCTGCCAGCCCCGGGCCCAGGCGCGGCGGAGGAACTCCTCGCCGCGCCGGTGGGCCTCGTCGTCCGCGTCCGGGGCGGCGGCGAGCAGCGACGCACCGGTGTCCAGACCGGCGTCGCCCTCCGCGTAGAGGGCCGCCGCACACGCCTGGTCGATCACCGATTCCATGGGTTCAGGGTAGAGGCGGACGCCCCCCGGCCTGCCTGGTCACCCGTCCTGCGGGAGCAGCACCAGCTTTCCGCGGACGTGCCCGGCCTCGCTGACCCGGTGTGCCTCGGCGGCCTGGGCCAGCGGATACGTGTGGTCGACCGGGATGCGCAGCTCGCCCAGGACGGCCCGCCGGGCGTTGGCCGCGAGGCGCCCGGCGGAGGGACCGCCGCCCCCGGCCGAGAAGGCCACCCCGAGCGCGGGGGCGTCCGCGTCGGCGATGGTGATCACCCGGTCCGTCGTACCGCCGCGCAGCTCGATGGAGTCCGGCAGCGCGCCCCGGCCCGCCGCGTCGAAGACCGCGTCCACACCCTGGGGAGCCAGCGCGCGGACCCGTTCGACGAGCCCGGGGCCGTACTCCACCGGGGTCGCGCCCAGCACCCGGAGGTAGTCGTGGTTGGCGGGGGACGCGGTGCCGATGACGGTCGCGCCCCGGGCCGTCGCGAGCTGCACGGCGGCCGAGCCGACCGCACCGGCCGCACCGTGCAGCAGCAGCGTCTCGCCGGTGTCCAGCGCCAGCTCGTCGAGCACCCGGGAAGCGGTCTCGGTGGCCACCGGCAGCGCGGCGGCCGTCTCCCAGTCCAGGTCGGCCGGCTTGCGGGTGATCTTCTCCGGCACGGCCAGCACCTCGGTGGCGTACGAACCGGTCTCGCTGTAGCCGAGCACCTCGTCGCCGGGGGCGAAGTCGGTGACACCCTCGCCGATCTCCTCCACCACGCCCGCGAACTCGCTGCCGGGCGTCGCCGGGAACGCGGTGGGGGCCGCCTCCCGCATCCAGCCCTTGCGGATCTTGTAGTCGAGCGGGTTGACCCCGGCGGCCCGGACCCGCACCCGTACCCGTCCCGGCCCCACTCGCGGGGCGTCCACCTCCTGGAGCCGCAGCACCTCGGGGCCGCCGTACTCCTCGAACACGATCGCCTTCATCTCTGCTCCTGACTCCCCGCGCCCGCCGCGGTCCGCTCGCCGTCGCCCCCGAGCCGATCCTCCCGGCCGGCCTCCGGGGCTGCCTCCCGGGAGGCGCCGCCCGGGGCCGTTCCCCGGTGATGTCAGTGGCCGGTGCCAGACTCGGGACCATGACGGAACGGTGGGCCCTGGCCCCGGCGGAGGGCGGCGGCGCGCTGCTCGTCCCGCTGGAACGGGACGGGCGACCGGCCGGTCCGGTGCTCCGGGAACCCGACCTCGCCGAGGCGGTCCGGGCGCGCCCCGACGTGGTGCGCTGGGTGTGGCGGTCCACCGCCGAGGTCTACCCGCGGCTGCTCGCCGCCGGGGTCCGCGTCGAGCGGTGCTACGACATCGAGTGCGCCGAACTGCTCCTCCTCGGCCACGCGGGGCGGCTCGGCGAACCCCGTTCCGCCGCGGCGGCCCTGGCCCGGCTGCGCAACGCCCCCGTACCCGCCGATCCGCCGCCCCGGGGTGCCGAGCCGGGGGCACAGTCCCCGCTCTTCGAGCAGTCCTCCGGCACCGAGGTGCCGTTCGAGGGGCTCCTCGACGTCTACGCCGACCAGCTGCGCCGCCACGCCGAGGCCGAGCACCCGGACCGGATGCTGCTGCTCACCGGCACGGAGTCGGCCGGGATGCTGGTCGCCGCCGAGATGAACCGGGCCGGGATGCCCTGGCGTGCCGACGTGCACCGGGCGCTGCTGAACGAGCTGCTCGGCGAGCGGTACGCGGGCGGCGGCGAGCCCCGCAGGCTCGCCGAACTGGCGGACCAGGTCTCGGCGGCGTTCGGGCGGCGGGTGCGGCCCGATCTGCCGGCCGACGTGATCAAGGCGTTCGCCGGGGCCGGGATCAGGGTGACCTCGACCCGGCGCTGGCAACTGGAGGAGATCGACCACCCGGCGGTGGAGCCCCTCCTCGCGTACAAGAAGCTCTACCGCATCTGGACCGCGCACGGCTGGGGCTGGCTCCAGGACTGGGTGCGCGAGGGCCGCTTCCGCCCCGAGTACACCCCCGGCGGCTCCGTCAGCGGGCGCTGGACGACGAACGGCGGCGGGGCGCTCCAGATCCCGAAGGTGATCCGGCGGGCCGTCGTCGCGGACGAGGGCTGGCGGCTCGTCGTCGCCGACGCCGACCAGATGGAGCCCCGGGTCCTCGCCGCGATCTCCCGCGACCCCGGGCTGATGGAGGTCGCGGGAGACGAGGGCGACCTCTACGCCGCACTCTCCGACCGCGCCTTCCGGGGCGACCGGGACCAGGCGAAGGTGGCCCTGCTCGGCGCGGTCTACGGCCAGACCTCCGGCGACGGCCTGAAGAACCTCGCCGCGCTGCGCCGCCGCTTCCCGCTGGCCGTGGGGTACGTCGACGACGCGGCGAAGGCGGGCGAGGAGGGCCGTCTCGTACGGACCTGGCTCGGGCGGACCAGCCCGCCCGCCGCCGGGGCCGGGGACGACGGCGAGGCGGGGCTGCCGCAGGAGGGCGGCGCGGGCGAGGAGGACGGCTCCGGGGACGGCCGCCGGGGGTACGGCTTCACCCCCGGGTACGCCTCCTCCGACGCGCGGGCCCGCGGCCGCTTCACCCGCAACTTCGTGGTGCAGGGCAGCGCCGCCGACTGGGCGCTGCTGCTCCTCGCCGCGCTGCGCCGCACGCTCGCCGAGGAGGAGCTCCGGGCGGAGCTGGTCTTCTTCCAGCACG